>NZ_JBQKEF010000002.1:0-169326 GCF_052121455.1 Collinsella sp. LCP19S3_D3
ACCTTCGTTGGCGCGGTTGGGCAAAATGCGTTGGCGCTGTTGGCACATCTATCTTGGTGCTATTGGATTTTTACGTTGGTGTAACTGGCCCTTTTTATATTGGCATTAACACGCGCGCAGAGAGGGGCGATGCCCCGCTGGCCTAGCCTAGGAGAAAAAACGGAATAGACGGACCGACCGTCCGGCTGAGTCTGGGAAGAGGTGCCGGGCGGCGGGCGGGGCATGGCCACCGGACCCATCGAAACACATCTCCACCATTCCTTCAACTGGGAAAATGCCGCCCCCGGGTCCCGGATAGGACCTCGGGGGCGTTCGGTTAACTGCGGGAGCGAGCCATCAGCTAAATGTGTTCGGTTGAGATCGGAAATCAACCCACGAATCTGCAACCTTGAATATCAAACCATATTCTGTTTAACTGATAGCTCTTCCGTAACAGGAGTAGCCTCAGAAGTGCGGTCTAAATGTCCCGCCATCAGCGATTCCTCCTACCTCTTGCGCGCAGCCTCATAACAGAGGGAATCATATTTGTAATAAGGCGGTATCTAAACATTGGGAAAGGACCGGTCAGCATATTGAAAAGAGACCAAGCGGCATAGTAGAAATGCCATCCATCTTCCATGCCTTGCCCCTTCCATGGAGTCAAAGAGAGGTTCTGGAGATACTCATTTGAATACCTATGCGTGTTGCCCAATCTCCAAGGACGGTCCTCGCCAAGGAAATGCACGATAACGGGGTTGCTTATCCACTCGGAATACAGGCGTGGGTCGGGATCGAACCAAGGGGAGACCCGTTTCAACATCGAAAGCGGATAATAATAGAAGGAGTTGCAATAATTATACTTTACTGGAAGAGGCATGATTCGGTCATCAAGGACAAGATTTATCGCATCCTGATCGTTCGCAAAAAGCTCGGCTCCCCGCTCTTTCAGACACTCTAGAAGCTGCTTTTCAATCTCATTACTACGCCAGGACTCAAGGTCAATCAAAAGGACTCCGGCATTAAAGTACGGCTTACCTCCATGTCCAAGGGCCTTCATGCGTTTCGGCGATACAGTTGGCTCGGGACATGCACCAATTATGCAGCCGCGCTCATTCAGCGGAGCGTCCCAGAGCTCCTTGAGGCTCCCCCTGACCATTGTGTCTGCGTCAAGATACAGAACGCGTTGAATATCGCTGCCCAAAAACCTTGCCAACAGCAGCCTAGAGAGTACGATTTCATTCCAACCCTGCGTATCAAAGTCAATGCAGCCAGCATCCATGAAACCATCGATATCAATAAAATCAATCTCGACACAATACTTATTCAAAAAAGAACGCAGCGTCTCTTTCGACGTCTGTGACACCTTGTCGCAGAACACGAAAAAGTGGATTGCGTCATCGGGAGACGAGTTCTCACAAACAGAAGCAACTGAAGCTGCAAGCTGCGGTACAAATGCCTCATTGACCGTATATAGAATATTCATCTGTTCTCCAAAGCATTATTAACAAGCTATGATTCTAACAAAGAAAGGGAATATAGTCACCATGGACTCGGAGGACCATCCACCAAACTCCGAACACAACAAACCTGCGTCGTCACGGTTAGACCAACGTCCACCCTCTCGCGCCCTTCACACAACCACTCCTGAAGCCATACGTGTGTGTCTCCAGTGCAATCAAATGCTGCCAGCATTTAGGTGTGTTTCGAGCGAAGTGCCCGTGTGGCTAAGGGAGCGGCTTGCGGCGGTATGTTGGGAGGGGCGGACGACGAAGCCTATTTGCTCGTGGCAATTCTGATGGCACCCGTAACCGCTGCGGGAACGCATGCGGCAATAATGGCAACGTTGATGCCGTTCATGTCGAAGGCGGTGATAAGGTGGTCCGCCGTAAGGACGATGACGACAAATGCAAGAGCGTTGATGACAATCTGGGTGACTCCGTCGCGCATAATGAGGAGGGAGTCGTTTACGTAGAGCAGGATGGCGATTGACGTTGTGGCTCCAAGAACATATGGGAATATCCACATATAGGACTCGATTTTGTTTCCGTAAACGAGTTCGAGCAGGGGACCACCAACGAATGAGAATCCGATCGTAACTATTGCCATGCATGCAAAGAGCAAGCCGAATACCTTGAAGAAGCTCTTCTTGAAAGCTGTTGCGCCCCCATTTTGCAAAGAGTGTGCTAGGGTGCCAATAAGTGGACTGTAGAGATACGTCGCGCCTGCCTGTATAAGAACTGCGGGAGTCGCGATGCTGGCGTAAATTCCTAGGAGTTCTTGTCCGGCAAGAACGCCGTAGCGTTGACGTACAATGGAAACGATGGACGTTGCTAAGAAATTGGCGATTGTCGGCATAAGACATGCTTTTCCGAGTTCGACAAGATGTTCGTGAGCGAAGCTGGGCTTGATATCCCCAAATCGTCTTGCGTGGGGGAGATCGTAGAAGAGGGTCACGAGCATGCAGCAAAACGCCATGCCGATGATCGCGGCGGGCAGCGAGTGGATCGTTACAAGTGGGGCGACGAAGCCGACGAGGGATAGCACTCCGCGCATGAACTGGGATTTGCCGATGTAGTCCATGCGCTGTCCCTTTTGGTCGACTCCGTAGAGCACGTCGACAAAGGTCTCATCGATTTTAAAAACGAGGAATACAAAAGTGGCGATCAGGAAGGAAACGTTGTCGCTGATCGCAGCGACGTAGATGCAGCTCATGATCAAGCTGAATAAGATCGATACGAAGCGAAAGCCAATATAGTCTTTTGCGGAATGCTCGCAGGAAATGTCGGAAACCTGGTAGGTCCTCATTTTATATAGGCTGATGGAGGCAAACATGCTGCCAACGGACATGGCAAATGCAAGCGCTCCGGAATTGTTGTAGTCGGTCGACAGAACAACGACCAGGACGGTTGTAAGCCACTGGCATCCAAGGTAAAAAATGCAACCAGCGGCGTTCCAGAGCGCGTTCTTTTTCGTGCTCAAGGGTGCGGGGACGTTGGGCATGCAGCTCCCTTCTCGTGCGAAGCGTTCGTTCGAAAGACCTTAGTAATTTTAGTGCCCTTTTCAACGAGTGCAAAGGTGAACGTATAATGAACAGGCATGCCTATACGATTAAATGGGAGCGATTCATGACATTTGGTCCCTCTGACCATACCTTTGCGCTCTGCGCGTACAAAGAGAGCCCCTTTCTTGAAGAGTGCCTTCAATCCTTGCTTGCGCAGACTGTAAAGACCAACGTGTTGATTGCCACTTCGACTCCGTGCGATGCAACGCGTGAGCTTGCTAAGCGATACTCCGTTAAGTTGTACGTTCGGGACGGAAATCCTGGGATCGCTGATGATTGGAATTACGCAGTAAGTTGCGCTGACACTTCTCTTGTCACCGTTGCGCACCAGGACGATACCTATGAGCCTGAGTACGCGGCTCATCTTCTAACTGCTGCGAATAAGATGGACAATCTGCTCATCTTCTTTACCAACTATGGTGAGTTGAGGAATGGTGCCAAGGTTGACGATAACCAGCTACTTCGAATCAAACGCCTGATGCTTACTCCCGTTAGGGACGGAAGATTTGCTACCTCCAGATGGATGCGTAGGAGAATTCTGTCTTGTGGATCTGCAATTTGTTGCCCGTCCGTAACGTTGAATATGAGCAAGTTGCCTATGCCTCCGTTTATTGCAGAATTCCGCTCGAATCTCGATTGGGCGGCATGGGAGCGCTTTTCAAAGCTGCCTGGTGCTTTTTACTATGATTCCAAGGTGTTGATGCACCACCGTATTCATCAAGAATCTGAGACATCTGCCTTAATTAAGGATGACACGCGAGAAAAGGAGGACCTCGCGATGCTCGAGCGGTTTTGGCCTTCTTTTATTGCGAGGCTGTTGTTTAAATTCTATCGCCGAGGACAGGAGAGCAACCAATTGTAGCGGCGAGTTCTTGTTGAGTTGTCTATGAGAGATTGGCGGATGTTGAATAGTAAAAAAGTGTTGGTAATTGTGCCAGCGTATAACGAGGAAGAATCTCTAGAGAGAACAGTTGACGAGCTTGTTTCTGTTGTGCCCGATATCGATTATCTCGTGGTAAACGACGGTTCCAAGGATGCAACTGAGCAAATCTGTCTCGACCGTGGCTACAATCATGTCACTCTTCCGGTCAATTCTGGTCTTACAGTTGGATTCCAGACGGGGATGAAGTACGCGCTGCGCAATGGGTATGACTATGCCTTGCAGTTTGATGCAGACGGCCAACATTGCCCGGAGTATATGTCCAAGATGCTCGACCTTGCGATCGCCGAGGACGCCGACATTGTTATCGGCTCGCGCTTTGTAAACAAGTGCAAAGAGGTTTCTGCACGCATGCTCGGCTCGCGCATCATTACGGTTGCGATCAAGCTCACTACCGGCAAGCGAGTCGCAGATCCGACTTCTGGCATGCGCATGTTTAACAGGAAGATGATTGAGCGTTTTGCAAACGACGACTCTTTGAACCCAGAGCCCGAGTCTATTTCGTACCTGATTAAGAAGGGTGCTAAGGTTCGTGAAGTTCAGGTTGAGATGCGTGAGAGGCAGGCAGGGGAGAGCTATTTGAACATCCCTAAATCGATTGCCTATATGGCTCGCGCTTGCATCTCCATTCTCTTCGTTCAGTGGTTTAGGTGATTGAACAGTGTCTATTGTGCTTAGGGCCGTCCTCCTGCTCGGGGCGCTTTTGGTTTTGTATTTTGTCATCAGGAAGCTGAGAAAAGCGCAGATTGAGGTGCTGGATTCTGTGTTCTGGCTTTTCTTCGCCTTCAGTTTCGTTGTGCTGGCCGCTTTCCCTCAAGTTGCCTTTTGGCTGTCTTCACTTTTGGGATTTGAGAGCCCGGCAAACTTCGTGTTCCTCTACGTGATTGTATTGCTCCTGTATCGAGAGTTCAGTAACACGGTGAGCATCTCGAAGCTGCGTCGGAGGATTAACCAGCTTGTTGAGGAGCAGGCGCTTCGTTAAATTTGTCATATCAATTATTCGTTCGCCCCTTGAAAGGAGAGACCGTGTCTCTTCCTCGCATTGTTGCGATTGTGTTCTTCGTCTGCGTGATCCGTCTCGTATCCAAGGGCAAGTTGTCCTTACGCTATTCCTTTTTCTGGCTTTCTTTGTCGGTGGTAATCCTCATTGCTGCGATTTCCTCCGGTTTCATTGGTGCAATTGGCGATTTGTTCGGTTCCGTGTTGACCACGAATTTTGTGTTCTTCCTTGGCCTGTTTCTTCTCCTTGCGTTTTTGCCGATGCTTAGCGTAATCGCGACAAAACAAGCAGCAAACATAAAGAATCTGACTCAGCGGCTTGCGATTATCGAGAAGGAAATAGTAAGAGACTGCTGAGCAGACAGCAGACGGTGTTCGGCTCTGGTTGCGGGAGGGATGGCCGCCTTGTTGAAAATGGGTATCGCTATCGGTTCTGCCGTCGTGTTCTTTGATGCTCATCGTACGGTCATAGTTTAGATTCAGACAGGAGACGATTTGATGATTCCGAATGTTCACGGCCATGCTCAAATGGTTAAGACGCAAATACGGAGACGTTCCGATGGGCATCGGTTGAGCGCGCTTCCGCTTGTGTGCTTTGTGCTGCTTGCTATCTCGGGTGCAGTACTGTTTGTTCTCTATGACGTCGCGGCGGCAATCTTTTATTGGTGCATGGAGCTTGCGTTATTTGCTTGTTTAGCGGTTCTTGCTTGGTTTTATCTTGCCTCCGAGCGAAGCACACTGTTCGGAAAGGCTTCTCCTCGTCTTGCCTTGAGTGTCTGCGCATTTTCGGCTCTTTTGTCTATTTTACTTGAAGCTGGAACCGTGCTGGGTACGCCAGGGAGGTCCGTGCTATCTATAATGGATTGGAGTAAAAAAGAATTAGTACTTCTTTTCTTTGCTGTATTTATCAGCAGCTCCTTTATCTTGCTCGCCGTGAAAAAGCCCGCTTTGGCCAACAAGGGAAGAGTGCGTGCATTTTTTGCTGCAAACCCTGTTCTGGGCATCGTTGTTTTGTGCATAGTCGTTCTATCCGTAAATGGTCTGTTGGCGGTTGCGTCCACTGTACTGATGCCGTTTCTTGGAGCATACTTTGTGCATACTGTTCACCTCTGCATTGTGATTATTCTAGGTGTCGCTCCTTGGTTTATTGTGAAACCGGGTCTATACAAGACCGTAGCCTCCTTCTCCATCGCCGCGCTTTCGCTAGGCTGTTTTTTGATTTCAGCCTTACCGAACCTCACTGCTGTTTCTCCGGACGATCAGATTCATTACGCTCGTTCTCTGGGCCTGTCCTATATGGGGGATCCCGTCTTCACCGAGTCTGAAATTGAATTAGTTGCGGTTCCATGGGTGGAAAATAACAGTCTTCAGTTTGATGAGGTGCATGACGCGGAGATGGATCTGAATGACCTCCATTTGTCCCAGATAGCTTCAGGGGAAGTTTATAGTTCCTCTGGTTTTGTGGCTGCGGTGACCGGTGAATCATTGAGGAACATTTCGACCATTGCTTATATTCCCTGTGCTCTCGGTCTTTGGTTGGGGAGGTTGTTGTCCCTTCCATTGCTTACGTGTTTTGCCTTGGGAAGGCTGTTCAACCTTTTCGCTTATGTTGTCGTGACTGCCATTGCAATCCTCTATATTCCGAAATGGAAATCTTTGATTGCGACGGTTGCCCTACTTCCTTATGCTGTCTATCTTGCTTCGAACTATTCTTATGATCCGTGGGTGACTTGCTTCTTATTGCTTGCAGTTGCTTTGGTTCTAAGGGAGTTGTCGAAGCCGGATGAGAGGTTGACGCCATTAAGCGTTTTCGCAATTACAGCGTGTTTCTTTTTGGGCTTGTCTGCAAAAGCTGTTTATTTTCCGTTAATTGGAATGATGCTGTTCATGCCTGCTTCGAAATTTAAAAATTCGAAGCATCGGAAGTTATATGTGGCTTTGGTGATTTTGTTCGGCACCCTAATGGTGTGTAGCTTTACCTTACCGATGCTGTTTTCCCCCGCTGTGCAGGCGGGAGATGTGAGGGGAGGCGAGGGGGTCAGTGGAATAGGACAAATACGCTACATTCTGAATAATCCGATAAACTTCCTCGGTACGTTATTCAGTTTTATGGTCAATCTGCTCGCGCCCGCTTCATCGAATGACTACTCTCTTTCATATGCTTATATGGGCAATGTTGCAGTATCGCTTCCATTTCTTTCCACTCTGCCCTTTCTCTGTATTTATACGAGCGCCTTTAATGTCGAAGGTGATTCCTCTAAAAACCCTGTAACACCTGTCCTTCGTATGTGGACCCTTGCGCTTGTTGTCGCAAGTGTCTCTTTGGTGTGCACGGCGCTTTATGTCGGTTACACGCCCGTTGGCGACACTTCGGTCGCAGGTGTGCAACCGAGATATTTGATACCGGTGCTTGTTCCGGCGTTCATTTCTTTGTGTGCACCTCGGGCCCGAATTGATTGTGTGTCGCAGCGTTTTAATTTTTCTCCCGTCATTCCTCCTGTAGCTATGATTCTGATGTCTTTCTTTGCGTCCCTGTGTTGTGTGATTGGTTGGTAGCGATACCGTTTCTTATTGCAGTTCATTTTTCAGTGCCTAAAAACGATGGGGTCAAGCAATCGGGGTGAGGCAGGAATCTTGGAAGCGCTAGGCTTCCAGGCTCAGTGACTTCCTACATTGGTTCGAGCTCTTCCAGCTGAGCGAGACCTTGGACGACGAAGAACTGTTGGCGTTTCGGAACGCAGTCATTAACGCTTCTTACGAGAAATCACATCTACGAGCGATGAAGATTCCTCCACCATCTTCGAGATCCTCAATGCACGCGGCACAGAGCCCGAAGTGATAGCCGAATGGCTCCTCGACCCGCTCAGCAAGGAACAGCGCCGGTTCATGCTCGAGCTGATCGACCGCAGACATGACCAGAACTTCGGCTGCCTTGGGGCAGAAGCCCTCTATCTGCTCGGTGGCCAGCTGGTACAGCCCGTGCACGAGCTTGGTGTCGCGCTCGGCGAACACGGCCTTCCGGATGCCCAGCACGGCGCCCCTCTTCTGCCTGGTCGTTGCCGGCGGCGTTGCGCATCAGGTGCACGATGCAGCGCTGCCGCGCGGCGCCGGGGAAGACCTCCTGGATGGCGCGCTTGAGCCCCTCATGGGCGTCGCTGGTGACGCAGATGACGCCGTCGATCCCGCGTGCGCGCAGCGAAAGCAGGAACGACTTCCAGCCGTCATAGGTCTCCGTGTCGATGGCGGTCACGAGCGCGGTCGACTGCACGCGTCCTGCGTCCCTGCGCTTGATGTAGGTGGCGTCGAGCCAGATGTAGGGGTAGCTGACGTCCGACAAATCCCGTTCCTGTAGGTCGGCGACCGACTCGTCCAGCGACGAGCACATCCTCGACACCTGACTGGCGCTCATGCGGTCTATGCCCATGGACTGCGCCACGCGCTTCACCTTCCTGGTCGACACTCCGTTGGCGACCATCTCGGAAACCGCCGATCTCACCGCGCGGTCCACGCGCGAGTATCGGCTGATCAGGTCCTCGGAGAAGTACGTTCCCGAGCGCAGCTTCGGTATCCTGAGGCTGATAGTGCCCACGCTTGTGGCGAGCTTGCGCTCGCGGTAGCCGTTTCGCCGGTTGCCGGCCTCGCAGGCGTCGTCGGCCTAGGGCGTCCATGATCTCGTTGACCAGCGACTCGGCCATCGCCCTGATGAGCTCGGACATGTTGACAATGCCGTCATCGAATCTCGGCATGAGGGCGCCGTCGCCGGCAATCTCGTGTATCTTGTCAATATGCGGTTATCGCCTTTCCGTGAATCTGAACCTAAGCAATTCAAATTCTAGGCGATAGCCACTTCCTGCTATTTACGGTCAGGGAAGCGGCCCCTTACACCAACATTCGGCACGCAATCGGTGCTCACACCGCGTAATAATCACCTTACTAGACGGTCTGGAAAACAAGATTATCCGAAATAATCGCTTAAATGATTGTTTAGCTAAGCAAGCTATTTGCGATTTACATTTCGGACCCACTGCTGTTCTTTTTGGTGGTACAACTCGAAAATGTCATTCAGGAACCTCAGAGGAAAAACCATATATGCCGTTTGGCGATCGGGCTGGTTGGACTCTTTCCCGAAATCGAGCAGTTCGACAATCAATTCGCCATCAAGCTCATGAACATGAATATGTCCATGAGCTATTCCATTTCGAATGTGACGAATTAGATCTCTCGCTTCGGAATTGCCCCTAGCGATATAGAACGTAAACAACTTATTATGCTGTCGATATTCACCGAGTCGTGGGAATGTGGTCCCCCTTTTCGGCTCGTAGTGGACTCTACCCTGAGAGACTCCTTCCATCCTATGAAAGGCTTTGGTGAAGGCCTGAACTTTGTTCTTGTTATCCCATAGATTCACGCTAAATTTATGGTCACTCAGAATCCAATCCAAAGCAGCCGCATATGTCGAAAAGAGATTGCGTTCAGCCAGCTCGGAAAAGAGTCTCATATTTGTTCCCCTGCATTTAGATCTCACAAGTGGTAATAGCGATTTCCAGGTTCTCCCACGGTGAAATTTGGGTTCATGTATGGATCGCCTTCGACATAGTAGTTTGCCCAGCGATAATTCATGTATGCGACCTCTTTGTGGAAGCGAATCTGCTTCTCCGTATTGTTTTCGACGCCTCTAGAAATCGACTCGTAGTGATAGAGCTCGACTTCGGGTGTGTATACGATCAGGTCGTTGATCTCGCGTAGCTTTAAGCAAAAGTCAACATCATTAAATGCAACTTGAAGCTCTTCGGTGAAACCTCCAACTTTCTCATATTCGCTACGCTTGGTCATTATGCAAGCTGCAGTGACGGCGCTGAAGTCTTGTTGTGCATCGTTGAGTGCAAAGTAGCCCCAGTTATCCTTTGGCATGCTTTGACAAAGATGTCCTGCCACGCCACCAGTGACACATAAGCCAGCGTGCTGAATGGTGTTGTCGGGATAGTAGAGTTTTGCACCAACTGCGCCAACATCCTCACGTGCGCAGATGCCAAGCATGGTTTCAATCCAATTGGGGGTAATTACCTCAGTATCGTTATTCAACAGTAAGAGATAGTTTCCTTTGGCGTGAGCCACGCCAAAGTTCATGAGCTTGGAGAAATTGAATTCCTGTTCCCAAGTTACAAGACGAACGATATCAGGATATTTTGCTTGCAAATTATCGTAGTAATCGAATGTTGCCTTTTCCGTGCTGTTGTTTTCGATTATGACAAGCTCATAATTGTCATATGTTGTTTTTTCAACAATTGACGTGATGCAGTTATCCAGAATGTCCGCGTGGTCTTTAGTGGGAATGATAATCGATACGAGCGGATGTGAATCTGGCACGGCGTAGGTTACTTTATATGTAAAGGGGCGACGTGCCTGTTCGACCTTGGCATTGAGCCCGAGTCTGTCCAAATGATTCTGGACTGCCTTGATGCCTGCGATAGTGGCATACGGTTTGCTATCGGCATTTGCTGCGGTGGAAGTCTCACTTAAGCGCCAGTGATATAGAACCTTTGCAACGTGGTGGACCTCCCTCGCCTTTTCCACAGCACGGAGGGTCAGGTTGTGATCCTGAGCCCCATCGAACTCTTTCGTATTCGGTTCTAGAGTGTCAAGTAGGGACTTACGGATGGTAAGCATGTGGCAGATATAGTTATTATTTCTGAGCAGATCGATATTGAAATCCGGTTTAAAGAATGGCTGTGCCAACTTCCCATTGGGCATGAGTTTGTCTTCGTCGCAATAGAGGAGATCGACGTCACCGTTGTTTTCAATTGCCTCGGCATATGAGAACAACAAGTCCGGTTCAAGAATGTCGTCATGGTCAAAAAAGCTAACGAAATCACCCGAAGCGATGGCAACGCCGGCGTTTGTATTTTCGGAAATGCCCCTATTCTCGGTAAGGTTAATTGATTTAATTCTGCTGTCGTGGGCCGTCTCCTGCTCAACGCGAGCCTTTAGTTCCTGATTGTCGGGACTTGCGTTAACTAGGATGAGCTCCCAGTTTGCATAAGACTGGTTTTTTACGGATTCGGTCATATCGTTAAAAAACGGAATGGGTGTGTTGTAAAGAGGGACAATAATGCTGAATTTCGGAGCGCTGTTGAAGACGATTTTTCTCTGCTTTTCCAGAGCGCCGATGGTTGCCTTATGCTCCGTAAACCATTCGGGGTATTCAGGGTCAAACTGAGCATGGGTAAAGAGGAAGTTGGTCTCCTCAAGAAGCAAGCCTAATTTTTCGGGCGTTAAGCAGTCAAATGCACTGAATGATGGATGATTTTGATCGTCAATAATAAAGTAGTAACGATCGAACGCTTTTGGCATGCGAATCGAAAGCTGCGTTTCAAGTTGCTTTTTCTCAGACGTAAATCCAACGCTTGTTACGTTCGATCCGAAATCGACCATGTTCAAATTAACTTCATTAAGGGCTCGATCGAGACAGCGAAGTTTGATTTGGGAGTCGCTACGATAAGGTGTTCTCACCGTGCACCTAAGGATATAGTCGCTTGAATCTTCGATGCACTGCCAGAAATCAATCGTTGCCATGTCAAACTCTGAAACGTCATCGTAGTTTCGGAGTTTGCTGCACATGTCTGGTTTAATTTTGTAATTAAGGCGAGACTCCCATTTGATGTTCTTGCAATTGAGCGAAAGGGAGTCGCTGCTCAGGGTGCGACCGTCTTGGCCGATTTCGCTAAACTCAATTTTGATGGTGCGAGCATCGGGGTCGGGGATTACGAGGACGTATGAGTCCGAGTTACAGCTATTGTCTCGGAATTTTAGGAGGGATAAAGGTAAACAGCGGTTATCTTCTGTAGCCGCCTGGGCTGTTACGCTGGAGCCTTTATGGATGCCTTCAATCTTAAGCTGCTGGTAGATTTTCCAGTTTCCTCTGCATACTCCGGTTGTTTCGACTCGCATTGTTTACCTTTCGTTTGTTGGACACTGCTCATTGTACTTATTCATTTGTTGCCTCGCTAGAAATGCAGAAAGAGTTGCGTGTTTCTGCTGTCCGATTTAAATAAGATGACGGGGAGGTTGCTGCCGGTGCGTATAATTTAATTAACTGTGCTTCAGTAATCGGCGGCTTTTGCTCAACGATTGTCAATCGAGAGGATTATTATGAAAGGCATCATCCTCGCCGGCGGGTCCGGCACCCGCCTGTACCCGCTCACGCTCGTGACCTCCAAGCAGCTGCTGCCGGTCTACGACAAGCCCATGATCTACTACCCGCTGTCCACCCTCATGCTGGCGGGCATCCGGGACATCCTGGTCATCTCCACGCCGACGGACCTCCCCAACTTCGAGCGCCTGCTCGGGGACGGCTCGCGCTACGGCGTCAACCTGTCCTACGCCGAGCAGCCCTCGCCGGACGGCCTGGCGCAGGCCTTCACCATCGGCGAGGAGTTCATCGCCGGCGAGCCGTGCGCCCTCGTGCTCGGCGACAACATCTTCTACGGCAACGGCCTGTCGCGCCACCTGACGCGCGCCGTCCAGAACGCCGAGTCGGGCCGCGCCACGGTCTTCGGCTACCACGTGGACGACCCCGAGCGCTTCGGCGTCGTGGAGTTCGACGGCGAGGGCAGGGCCGTCTCCATCGAGGAGAAGCCCGAGCGCCCCAAGAGCTCCTACGCCGTCACCGGCCTGTACTTCTACCCGGGCGACGTGGCCGCCAAGGCCCACGAGGTGAGGCCCTCCGCGCGCGGCGAGCTCGAGATCACCACGCTCAACCAGATGTACCTGGAGGAGGGGACGCTCTCCGTCGTCACCCTGGGCCGAGGCTACGCGTGGCTGGACACCGGCACCATGGAGAGCCTGCACGAGGCCGCGGAGTTCGTCCGCGCCGTCGAGCACTCCCAGGACCTGCCCGTGTCCGTGCCCGAGGAGATCGCCTGGGAGAACGGCTGGATCACGACCGAGGGGCTCAAGGGGGCCGCCGAGGCCTACGGCAAGTCGGTCTACGGGCGGCACCTCAAGAAGGTCGCCGCCGGCGAGATCGTCAACAGCCCGCGCGAGTAGGGATGATGCGACAATGAATGAATTCATCAAAAGTGACTTGGTTAGATATGGATTCGAGCCCTCTTTTCAGGGCTTCCTAAACCAATATGCAAGAAACAAAGCATTCCGTTGGCAGGTTGCGTTTCGACTCGTCAACTCCCGAGGTGCCACTAGGCTCCTGGGGGGGGTGCTCTGGTTGTTTCGCGACCGGAGAGATTTTAAGATTGGACGTTCGACGAAGATCGGTTATGGACTTTACATCGGGCACGACGGACCCGTTGTTATCAATTCCACAGCAAAGATCGGAAACAATGTCAACCTTTCACAATTTACTACTATCGGTTCCAATGAAGGTAAGGCTGCGTCAATTGGTAACAACGTTTATATCGGTCCCGGGGTTTGTATAGTTGAGGATGTGACGATTGGTTCGAACGTCACAATTGGCGCCGGCAGCGTTGTTACGAAGGATATTCCTGAAAATGCGACGGCTGCGGGGAATTACGCTAAGGTGCTTAATTTTGACAACCCTGGAAGGTTTGTCACACATCGGTGGATAGAAAAATCTTTGGACTAAATATATCCAGTCGTCTTTTTTAGGAGAAGGTATTCAATGAATAACTCGCTCTTCGAGCCCCACAACATCATCGTCACGGGCGGCTGCGGCTTCATCGGCAGCAACTTCGTCCACTACGTGGTGAAGAACCACCCCGGCGTCCACGTGACCGTCCTGGACAAGCTGACCTACGCCGGCAACCCCGAGAACATCGCCGGGCTGCCCTCCGACCGCGTGGAGCTCGTCGTCGGCGACATCTGCGACGCCGCGCTGCTCGATGACTTGGTGCCGGGCCACGACGCTATCGTGCACTACGCCGCCGAGAGCCACAACGACAACTCCATCGCCGACCCCGAGCCGTTCCTGCGCACCAACGTCGAGGGCACCTTCCGCCTGCTGGAGGCCGTCCGCAAGTACGGCATCCGCTACCACCACGTGTCCACCGACGAGGTCTACGGCGACCTGGCGCTCGACGACCCGGCGAAGTTCACCGAGGAGACGCCGTACAGGCCGAGTTCTCCGTACTCGAGCACCAAGGCGTCCTCCGACATGCTCGTGCGCGCCTGGACCCGCACCTACGGCCTGCGCACGACCATCTCCAACTGCTCCAACAACTACGGTCCCTACCAGCACGTGGAGAAGTTCATCCCCAGGCAGATCACGAACATCATCGACGGCGTGCGCCCCAAGCTCTACGGCCGCGGCGAGAACGTCCGCGACTGGATCCACACCGAGGACCACTCCAGCGCCGTCTGGGACATCCTCACGAAGGGCCGCATGGGGGAGACCTACCTCATCGGCGCCGACGGCGAGAAGAACAACATCACCGTCCTGCGCATGATCCTCGAGGCCATGGGCCGCGACCCCGAGGACTTCGACTGGGTCGCCGACCGCCCCGGCCACGACCGCCGCTACGCCATCGACTCAACCAAGCTCCAGCGCGAGCTCGGCTGGAGGCCGGCCCACACCGACTTCGCCGGGGGCCTCAAGGCCACCATCGACTGGTACGTCGAGAACGAGTCCTGGTGGCGCCCGGCCAAGGAGGCCACCGAGGCCCGCTACAGGGCGCAGGGTCAGTAGGCCGCCCGGGCGCCCTTACGGGGCGTCCCGTGCGGACCGCAGGGCATGGGGATGATCCTGCGGCCCGCCCGGGGCGCCCGCAACCATCGTATCGTCGATAGGAGCTTTTCCCACATGGCAGACATCGCATTCGAGAAGGACCTCGCCGTCGCCGAGACCGGCATCGGGGGCCTGATGGTCGTCGACCTCGCCGTACACGGCGACTCGCGCGGCTGGTTCAAGGAGAACTGGCAGCGCGCCAAGATGACCGCCCTGGGCATCCCCGACCTCAAGGTCGTCCAGAACAACATCTCCTACAACGACAGCCGCGGCGTCACCCGCGGCATCCACGCCGAGCCCTGGGACAAGTTCATCTCCGTGGCCCGCGGCAGCGTATTCGGCGCGTGGGTGGACCTTCGTGAGGGCAGCGCCACCTACGGGAAGGTCTACACGACCGTACTGGACCCAAGCAAGGCCATCTACGTCCCGCGCGGCGTTGGCAACTCCTTCCAGGCGCTCGAGGACGGCACCGCCTACACCTACCTGGTGGACGCCCACTGGTCGCTGGAGCTTAAGAAGACCTACACCTTCGTGAACCTCGCCGACCCCGAGCTCGCCATCGAGTGGCCGATCCCGCTGGACCAGGCCACCGTATCCGAGGCCGACCTCAACCACCCGATGCTCGCCGACGTCGTCCCCATGGCTCCGAAGCGCACCCTCGTCACCGGCTGCAACGGTCAGCTGGGCCGTGCGGTCCGCGCGCTGGCCGAGGAGCGCGGCGTCGCCAAGGACTTCGACTTCTGCGACATCGACACCTTCGATATGTCCGCCCCGGACGCCTATTCACAATACGACTGGTCGCTTTACGGCACCGTGATCAACTGCGGCGCCTACACGGCGGTCGACAGGGCCGAGACTCCCGAGGGCCGCGCGACCGCCTGGAAGGCGAACGCGACGGGGCCGGCGTTGCTCGCCCGCACCTGCGCCGAGCACGGGATCACCCTCGTCCACGTGTCCTCCGACTACGTCTTCGACGGCACCGCCGAGGTCCACACCGAGGGGGAGCCCCTCAGCCCGCTGTCCGTCTACGGCCAGACCAAGGCCGCCGGCGACATCGCCGTGGCCGGCTGCCCGCGCCACTACATCATGCGCTCCAGCTGGGTCATCGGCGAGGGCCACAACTTCGTCAAGACCATGAAGGTGCTCTCCGACCGCGTCGCCGACCCCGAGGATAAGTTGGAGCAGGTCACCGTCGTGGACGACCAGCTGGGACGCCTGACCTTCACGCGCGACATGGCCGAGGCCATCTTCCACGTGCTGGGCTCGCACGCCCCCTACGGCACCTATAACTGCACCGGCTCCGGCACCGTCAAGTCCTGGGCCGACATCGCCCGCGCCGTCTTCGAGGCCGCCAACGGCAACGGCGACAGGGTCGTGCCGGTTTCGACCGACGACTACTACGCCGGCGCTGAGGGCCCCGTAGCCCCGCGCCCGGTCCACTCCGCGCTCGACCTGTCCAAGCTCGAGTCGGTCGGCTTCCACATGCCCGACTGGGAGGAGGAGCTGGGGGAGTATCTCAAGACGCTCTAGCCGATATCAACTTTTCGAGAGAAAAAGCCGCCGCTTGTTAACGGCGGCTTTTCTTATGCCTGGCGTATAGTCCCGCTGCAATAAGGGCGGCTGCGGTCGCCAGACTCACTGCAAGCCCCGCAAGGGCGCCAGGAGTCTTATAGGTCATCACGATCCTATTTGCGCCTTTCTGCATGTTCAGGGACGACAAGCCCTTATCGGCGGCGGGCGTTAGTTCTGCGGCAGTTCCGTTTACCGTTACGTCCCATCCCTCATCGTACGGAATGCTCAGCAGCAGGTTACCGTCGTCCTTGGCGGTATACTCGCCTTCGATCCTTCCGTCTTCAAAAACCGTCGGAATAAACTCGCTCGTCCTAAGCTCGTTAATAATCTGCTCAAAAACGTCCAGATTGAGGGCGTAAAAGACCGGCTCATTGTCTTGGGGCATGTCTGTATAGCCCTCTGAGACTCCGATTGACACCGTATGCTGGCTCGGGGCGTCCGATGCATCTGCAATCTGGCGGATATTATTGTCGAATCTCCAGGCCTCGTTTTCGATCGTTCGCTGGTCGATGGTAAGGGTGACGGGCCAATAACTGCCGGCGGTCGCATCTTTGTTGATGTAGAGATACCCGATGGAGCTTGCCGGTACAGTGACGCTCCATTGCTTTAAGCTATCGCTATTCTCCGTGCTCGTGGCCTCGATCTTGGTATAGAGCTCGACCTCGCGGCCTAGGATTTTGTTGTAGAGGTCGTTCTGCTTTTCGAAAGGGTTTTCGCTCTTCAGCGTGCTGTTTTTGATATCGCTTGAGGCTGCGATGCCAATGCTGAGCGCATAGGGGTTCTCGTACACCGCGCTTGTGGAGTCGGCCTGATTCGTCTTGGCTAAAACGTATTCCGCAGGCGCGTTTTCAGGAATGGCATACTTGACTCCCAGTAGGGCATCGACGGCGAGAATGGGCTCGGCATAACGGGTCGAGAATTCGCCGACGCTGCTGTATCCAAGGGAGTTGAGCAGTGCGATGGCCTGCGGGTTATTTGCGGATGAGTAGGACGACAGCTGGTTGTACCCAAGCGCTAAGCCCTCGTTGAGGGCAGCGCTATCGGCGCGCGTGGTCGTTCGATCGATACGGTAGAATGGCGCAGGATCCTGGGCTTGAATGGTTGTGATCGTGTCGGATGCGGTGGCGACATAGGCACTGTTGGTTTCTTCGGAATAGCCTGTGTACAGCTGATTCCACATGACATGGGCGTTTGCAAATAGTTCAATTGCCGTGAGTGCCAGGAGTGGCATGACGATGGCCGGCCGATGGGCTCGACGTAATGCTGGCCGTTCTTTGAGCGCCTGCAACGAATAACCTGCGGCCCACATCGTAAAGAAGCCCAGCAAAAAGGCTGTGCGCGAATAGAACCCGTTGGGAACGCGCATGCCGCACCAGATGTACTCGAGCGGGCTCAAAACGGAGCTAGCGATCAGGACGGCTGTGACGATGAACGTTGCGATGCGTATCTTGGCCGAAACCTTGCGGTTAAACAGTAGGCTTATTGCAAGTAACATCATGATGACGCCGCAATAGAACTGCGGCGTATTCCCGTTATTCACCCACATGCCGGGGATGAAGCCCCTGATGAGCGATTTGAGGCCTGTTTTAAGCAAAGGGCCAAGTGCCAGCACGGGGCCGCCTTTTGCCATGGCAAGGATGGTCGGCAAAAAGGTCCAGGCGGACAGGAGCAGCCCAAGCATCATAGCCCCTGCAAATCGTAGGGCCCGGTCGAGCGTGAGCATCCAGCTAAATCCTTCTGCGGCGACGTAATCGACAAACTCAACCAATACGAAGATGCAGAGGAATAGGATGTTGATATAGGCCGTATACCAACAGAACATGACATTGAGAGCAATCGCAATAACGAGGCGTATCATTTTTTGTTCGCGAATGAGCTCGTAGCATCCGAAGGCGCAGATGGGTAGCAGGATAAGGCAATCAATCCAGAGCGGATTACACAAATTACTTATGGTCCAACTGCAAAACGTAAATGAGAGGGAAAGCAGGAATGCTGCGGGCTTGGACAGGTCAAAGCGCTTTTGCACATACCAAGCGCTGCTGATGTGAATGCAGCCAAGCTTTAGCGCGCTGATGATAAACACAAAGAGCGTCAGCTTGTCTGCGGGAAACAGCACGCAGAACAGGTTGAAGGGGCTGGCGAGGTAGTAGCTATAGAGCCCCCATGTGTTCATGCCGAGTCCCTGTGAGAAGGAATAGCGAAGGTTTGCCTCGCCTAAAAGGACGCGGCGAAACCACGCGAAGAAGTCGATGTATTGGTATTTGAGATCGTTGGTGAGAAACGAGTTGTCGCCAAAGGGGTAGACATGCCCCGCCGCTGCAAGTGCGACAAAGAGTGCGACGGAAAACGTGAAGCAGGCGGCGTAGAACGCCACATTCTTGAGCGTGCTGTTATTGGGCCGTGTCATCAGATTCCTCGTTGGACTCTCGAATGATATAGATGGGACGTCGCTTGGTTTCCAAGTAGGCTTTTGCCAAGTATTCACCGATGATTCCTAGGCATAGGAGCTGCATGCCGCCAAACAGCGTAATGAGGCAGGCAAGGGAGGGCCATCCGCCTACGGGGTCGCCCCAAACAAGCGTTTTGACGAGGATGACGATAAATCCCAGGATGGCGATGAGACAGAAGACGATACCCGTGAGGGCGGCGAGGGAGAGCGGCGCCGTGGAAAACGCGACGATGCCGTCGATGGAATAGAGGAGCAGCGACCAAAAGCTCCATTTGGTCTCGCCGGCCACGCGGTTGACGTTTACGTAGGGGAGCCATTTGGTCTTGAAGCCGACCCAGCCGTAAATGCCCTTGGAGAATCGGTTGTATTCGCCCATGGAGATGATGGCGTTGACCATAGGTCGCTTCATGAGCCTAAAATCGCGTGCTCCGTCGACGATGTCGGCCTTGGAAATGCGGTTGATGATCTTGTAGAACATACGGGCGCAGAACGACCTGATGGGAGGCTCGCCTTCGCGGGTGGTCCTGCGTGTGGCGACGTTATCGTAGTTTTCGGTCTGCAGGATCTCGTACATCTGCGGCAGAAGCGAGGGCGGGTCCTGCATGTCGGCATCCATGGTGGCGACATAGTCGCCCTTTGCGTGCTGGAGTCCGGCGAGTAGTGCCGCCTCCTTGCCAAAGTTGCGTGAGAAAGAGTGCCAGCGGATGGCGTATGGATGCGCCGCCGCGGCTTCTGCTTTCATGACGGCGAGCGTTTTGTCTGCCGAGCCATCGTCGATGAGGACGGCTTCAAAGGAGATGCCGGGGTCTTGCTGGGTCATGATGCGAACGACGCCATCGAGCTCTTTAAGAAAGATCGGAAGTGATTCCTGCTCGTTGTAGCACGGCACGACGATGGAGATGAGCGGCATGGTGGTTTACCTCTCGCTTGACTTGGAAGTAGGGTGGCCGGGCTGGTCGTCGTAGGCGTACTTGCTGTACACGTTGACCTCCCACTGCTTTTTTTCAACCTTTGCTACAGAATCCAGGATGAATCCGGTTGCAAGGCTCAGACCACAGAGGAACATAAACGATGCAGCAAGCATGGCAGTGGGGAAGCGCGGGACCAGACCGGTCTGAAAGTACTCAACAAAGATAGGAATGCCCAAAGCCAGGCCGATAATCGCGAAAAGAAGCGCGACGAGGCTGAAGAACTTCAGCGGGCGGTAATCCTTGAACAGCGTACCGATCATCGCAACGACTTTAATGCCGTCGCTCACGGTATTGAGCTTGGACTCGGAGCCTTCTGGACGGTCGCGGTACTCGATGGGCACATCTTTGATGCGCCAGCGGTGGTCGACAGCGTGGATCGAGAGTTCGGTTTCGATTTGGAAGCCCTCGGAAAGCACAGGGAAGGTTTTAACGAACGGGCGGCTCATTGCGCGATAGCCCGTCATGACGTCATCGAAGCTGTAACCATAGATCCACTTGATCATGGCGCGAACTAGGTTGTTGCCAAAACCATGGAAGGCGCGCTTGTTTTCCTCGGCATAGGTGCCGTTGGAAAGGCGGTCGCCTACGGTCATGTCGGCCGTGCCGTTAAGGATGGGCTCGCAGAGGGCCTTAGCCGCCTCGGCGGGGTAGGTGTCGTCCCCGTCGACCATCAGGTAACAATCGGCATCGATATCGCGAAACATCTGACGGCAGACGTTGCCTTTTCCCTGACGGGGCTCAAAGCGGACCGTGGCGCCGTGCTCGGTGGCGATGCGTGAGGTATCGTCCGACGAATTGTTGTCATAAACATAGACCGTCGCCTGCGGAAGCTCGCGGTGAAAGTCGTCGATGACCTTACCGATCGTGAGCGCTTCGTTGTAGCAAGGGATGATGACGGCGATGGATTCAGAATTCACTCAATGCTCCTTATACATTCAATCCCAGAAAGTATAGCCCTTTGCGTCTGACATCCTTAGATGTGGGTTAGTTCTCCAGTTTTGCTGCGCGAATCTTTTGCATGGCCGTCGGGTCTATACTGTTCATTTGTCAACGATTACGAGTAAGGGAGTTGCATCCGTGTCGGATCAGACAAAGCAACAAGAAACTCGCAGTCTGCCTGCGACGTTTGCTAAGAACGAATTTGAGAAGGACGCGTTTATCCTTCGTCAGCTGGTTACCAAGGATTTTAAGATCAAGTATCGCCGTAGCGTTCTGGGCGTCGCATGGTCGGTGCTCAACCCGTTGCTGATGATGATCGTCATGGCCATCGTGTTCTCGACGATTTTTGCCCAGGGCCGCAATGGCTCGATTACGCCCGAGATGTACCCGCTGTACTTGATTGTGGGTAACGTTACCTTTGCCGTGATGTCCGAGTCCACGAACCAGGCACTGACGTCCATCGTAGGTGCGGCTCCGCTGCTCAAGAAGGTTAAAGTGCACCGCTGGGTCTTTCCGGTGCAGAAGGTGCTTTTCTCGCTGGTGAACTTTGCCTTCTCCCTGGTCGCTGTCGCCATCGTCATGCTGTGGTTCCACGTTATGCCTTCTTGGCATCTCATTTTGCTGCCCGTCTGCCTGCTGCTGCTTATGTGCTTCTGCATGGGTCTGGGCATGATGCTCTCTGCCCTCACGGTCTTTTTCCGCGACGTTATGCATCTGTGGAGTGTTGTCATCACGGCTTGGACCTATATCACGCCCATCTTCTGGACTACCGACTTTATCGTCCAGATGCCTCATCTTGTTCGTATTTTGGTTTACGCGAACCCCATGTACAACTATCTGCAGTTTATGCGTGATATCTTCCTGTTCCAGACTATGCCCTCGCTTATGACGTTTGGTATGTGCGTCGCTTGGGCGGTCCTTGCGCTTGTTATTGGCTACACCGTGTTCCATAAGTCCGAGCGCAAATTTATCCTCTACATCTAAGGAGTGCTGTGATGACTGAATCTGTTGTTGATTACAGCGAGCAGCCTCTGGCTGTCGAGGTCGACGACGTCACCATGATCTTTAACATGGCGTCCGAGTCGCTGACCAACCTCAAGGAGTACTTTATCAAGCTTGCAAAGCACGAGCTGTTCTTTGAGGAGTTTAGGGCGCTTAAGCATATCTCGTTTGATATTCATCGTGGCGAGGTTGTGGGTCTGGTCGGCACCAACGGCTCCGGCAAATCCACGATGCTCAAGATTATCGCCGGCGTGCTCGAGTCCAGTGAGGGCAGCGTTAAGGTGCACGGTAACATCGCGCCGCTGATTGAGCTTGGTGCCGGCTTTGATCCCGAGCTGACCGCCCGTGAGAACATATATCTGAACGGCGCCTTGCTCGGCTATACTAAGGAGTTCATCGACGCAAACTTTGACGGCATTATCGAGTTCGCTGAGCTGCAGAACTTTGTCGATATGCCGCTTAAGAACTTCTCCTCGGGCATGGTGGCGCGTATCGCCTTTGCAATCGCGACGATCACCGAGCCCGATATCCTGATCGTTGACGAGACGCTGTCCGTCGGTGATGTGTTCTTCCAGCAGAAGTGCGAGGACCGCATTCAGCACTTTATCCAGAGCGGCGACGTGACAGTTCTGTTCGTTTCGCACTCCATGGAGCAGGTTGAGCGCATCTGCCAGCGTGCCGTTTGGATTGAGAAGGGTGACCTTCGCATGGACGGCCCGGTTGATGAGGTCTGCAAGGCGTATCGCGAGCAGTTCAACTAGGTTATAATTACAGCCGCTTGGCTGATTTATTTGGTTGGGCGTGCGGTTATTTGCTCCATTAGCTCAGTTGGATAGAGCAGGGGACTTCTAATCCCAAGGTCGACGGTTCGAATCCGCCATGGAGCACCATCGTTTATTGAGCCCGGGCCGCTTGGTGGTCTGGGCTTTTTTCACATGCCGGTGTTCTTTATTCTTTCCGGGTATACGTTTAGGCCGAAGCCGTGGTGCGAGCGTTCTGCGGACAAGCCAGTCTGGCAATCTTTGCGATCCATGCGGTCGATTGTTTTATCCCTTGGCAGACGATGCCGTTGCTTATATCACTGCCGGCATCGTGGCTCTTCGCATCAATCGTGCGCTGCGCCTGCGATATTGGATTGGCTTACGTGATCAAGAAGGCGTAACGACAGTGGGGAGAACCAACTTGGTCCTCCCCGCCGTATCTATTCTGCTTTCAAACACTCGGGCAAGACGTTTGCTACTGCATCCATTGCCTGCGGCCTCAGGTACTGCTCATTGAGCTTTGCCTTTTTGTAGGCATAGCGAGTGTCTGCCGAGTATTTGATCAATACGTCGGTGAAGAATCGCTCCCAGCTCAGGTAGTCGCGGCTTTCGATGTAGCTCGAGGGGTCCTCGAGGATTTTTGGAATGTCGTTGTTGGGGATGAGGCCAGATCGCAAAAGCGCCCATTCAAATGATTCAGGGAGGAACAAGCGAACGTTCTTGTAAACGCGCTGTCCGAGCACCTTTTCGATGTAGGGACCAAACGCTGCGCCGTCTCCAATGGCAAGAACGTTTTGCTCGGGGCATTCGTGAATCGTTCGTTTTAGGTTTGCTACGCCGGTAGCGGTGTAGCAGGGGATCCTGAGCCGGTTGCAAAGAGCGTCGTAGAATTGATAGCCAGATTTGCTATCCTCGACAACTACGGCGTCGGGTACCTCGAATCCAACATTTAGATCCTGATACAGCATACTTGCCGTGTGGTCATATAGCGGCTTGGTCACCGAGTAGAAGCGCCTGTCGCTCTTGCGGCCATTGATTGTTTTACTTGTCGTGTTGACTAGCTTCAGGATCTCATCAACGCTGTAGGGGAGCTCGTTGGCATCGCGACGAGATATCAGAACAAAATAGTTGGACGAGCCGTTGACGGCTTTGGCGAAGTCCTTTGAGTAGATAAACTCGTTACCCTCATCTAGAAAGACGATTGAATCTTCGATGATCGATAGCTCGCGCTCCCAGCGTCTGCCAGAAAGCGTTTCGCAAGGTACGTCGCAGCTGAGTGCAACGCCGCTTTCCGGTCCTCGGTCGTTGTAGTCGCGAATCATCGAGATGAGCGTCGTTTTGCCCGTGCCGCTGTTGCCGCGTATGAAGGAAATATTTCGTTTAAACGTGAGCGTGTATTTGACCTTTGCACGCTCTACGACAACGGTGTGCGTTCCCTTCATTACTCATCAACATCCAAAAAGTCATTCGTGGCACCGACAAACTCCTGCATGTTCCTGACGATGCGGCCATCGTTTTCAATGCGGATTTCAAAGTTCTTCCAGGGGAATTTCATGATGTGGTAAAGGGTCACCAGCACATCCTGTTCTTTGCCGATCTTGAGTAGCCAGCGGGCACAGTTGTCTCCGCAGGTGGATGCGTTAAACACCATATTTGGGAGATTGCGCACCAGCAGCAGCGTCTTAACGCCGCCGGACAGTTCGAGTGGAGTGATTGAGCCCAGCTGCTTGCTTACGATGTTGTGGGGACCGATGAGCTCTGATCCGTCCACGCGTTTAATAATCTGTGCGGCCATGGGGTCTTCGAACCATGAGTCCAAGTATGAGTTTCTAAAATAGGTTTCGGTATCGTAGATGGAACCGGGGTAATCCCCCAGGTGAATGCTCAGCATGTGGGTCTCCAGACGTAGTGTGACTGCAACGATTATATGCCAGTAAAAAAATGCCGGCAGCAGCGAGGTCGCTACTGCCGGCGCTGGCTTTATTATCGCGTAGTCGTGTTGATGGATTTGCTCGCGACGCTACTTTTCGAGACGCTCCCTCAGCAGCTCCAGCGCGTGAGCGTACCCCTGCAGGCCCTCGCCGGTGATGGTGGCAAAGCAAGCCAGGCGTGCATAGCTCACCTGGCGGAAGTCCTCGCGCGTCTCTACGGCGCTGATGTGTACCTCCACGGCGGGGATGGCGACGGCTTTGAGGGCGTCCAGGATGGCTACGCTGGTGTGCGTGTAGGCCGCCGGGTTGATGACGATGCCGTCGACCTTGCCGTAGGCCTCCTGGATCTTGTCGACGATGCTGCCCTCGTGGTTGGACTGGAAGACCTCGACCTCGTCAAAACCCTGTGCGGCTCCCGCCTCCTGGCAGATCTGGACCAGGCGGTCGTAGTTGTCGCTGCCGTAGATGCCCGGCTCGCGAATGCCGAGCATGTTGAGGTTGGGGCCGTTGATGACGAGTGCTTTCATGGTTGCTTCCTTTGTGGTCTGGTTGTTGGCAGGGCTTGCTGTCTGCGGCGTTTGCCCAGATAAAACCTTCCAAAATAAACCTGTCCCTTTTTGGCAGGTTTTAGAGGGCGTCGAGGACGGCGCGTGCGGTGTTGGCGGCGCAGTCGCGTGAGTCGATGATGTAGTCGGCCCAGGCGCGATAACGCGGCATGCGCTGCTCGGCGAGCTTATCGATGCCGTCGCGGGTAGTGATGGGGCGACCCTTGTGGGCGAGCTCTTCGAGCTTGCGGTTGAGCATTACGATCTGGCTATTCTGGTGCAGCAGCGGGTAGTTCTCGTCGCGCGTGACCACGCCGCCGCCCGTGGAGAGCACCAGGCCGCTTCGCTTGGAGATGTCGGCCAGCGCCGCCGTCTCCTGCTCGCGGAAGGCCGCCTCGCCGCGCTCGACGATAAAGTCGGCACAGGGCATGCCGAGGCGCTCCTCAAGCGCGCGGTCCAAGTCGATGTGCTCGCGGCCCGTGAGCTGGGCGATCTGCTCGCCCACGCGGGTCTTGCCCGAGCCCGGCATGCCGATGAGCGCGATGTTCTGCTCGTGGCGGGACAGGCGCTCCGTCACATCCAGGATGCGCTCGCGCGGGGTGGCTTGGCCGGTATAGCGCTCAACAGCCTGTGCCGCTTGGGCCACGAGCATCAGCAGGCCGCCGATGCAGGGGATGCCACGGCGCTCGGCCTCGAGCATCAGGCCCGTGCGGGCGGGGTTGTAGACAATGTCGATGACACCCTCGAGCGCATCGAGCCCTTCGAGCGTGCAGGGCGCGTCGGGGCAGTGAGGGAACATGCCGGCGGGCGTGCAGTTGACGAGCAGCGCCGCGTCGGACTGCTGTGCGATGTTATCGTAGTTGACTTCACTCGTGCGGCCGACAGGTACCACGATGGCGCCCAGGTCACCGAGCACCATGCTGGCCGTGGTGCCGGCACCGCCGGTGGCACCGAGCACGAGGACCTTCTTGCCGGCAACCTCTACGCCCAACTCCTCGACTAGACACTGAAAACCAAAGTAGTCGGTGTTGTCGCCGCGCAGGCGGCCGTCGGGTAGGCGCGTGATGGTGTTGACATTGCCCATGCGCTTGGCCAGCGGACTCAGCTCGTCCAGGTAGTCCATGACGGCGCGCTTGTAGGGGATGGTCACGTTGGTGCCCTCCCACTCGTCGCCCGTCATAAAGGCTTCAATCTCCTCGGGCTCGCGCTCAAAGCGCACGTATTCCAGCCCCGCGAGCTCCTTGTAGATGGTCGGGGTGTAGCTGTGCCCCAGCACGCGGCCCAGCACGCCGTAGGGGCGGGTCGCAGCGGTATCGGTCATCTAGAGCACCTCCGTGTAGCTGCCAAAGTAGGTGAAACTCTCGCACACGTCGTCAATCGAGTCGAGCAGGTCGTCGAGGGCCTTGCTGCCAAAGGGGCAGTCCAGGTCAAAGTAGAACATAAACTCAAAGTCGTGCCCGGGGATGGGGCGGCTCTCAAGCTTGATGAGGTTGATGTTGAGCGCGTAGAAGCGCTCGAGCACGCGGTAGAGGGCACCCGGCTCATTGGCCGTGGTGATCATGAGCGAGGTACGGTTGGCACCGGAATAGACGCGCGGCTCACGGCTGATGACGACAAAGCGCGTGTAGTTATTGTCCGAGTCCTGGATGTTGGGCTCCAGCACCTCCAGACCGTAGAGCGCGGCGCAGCTGCGCGAGGCGATGGCGGCGACGTCGGTGCGATCGGAGTTGGCGACCATCTCGGCCGACATGGCCGTGTTGGGGTACTTGGTGGCGTGCAGGCCGTGGGCCTCGATAAAGCCGGCGCACTGGGCGATGGCCTGGCCATGGCTGTAGACCTCGCGCACGTCGGCGAGCTTGGTGCCGGGCTTGACGAGCAGGTTGTGATCGATCTTGAGGCGCAGCGAGCGCACGATATAGAAGTCGAACTGTGCGAGAAGATCGTAGACGGCGTTGACCGAGCCGGCGGTTGAGTTTTCGATGGGCAGCACGCCAAACTCGCAGAAGCCGTCGCGTACGGCGCGCATAACGCCCTCAAAGGTCTCAAAGAACGCAATATCGGGCACGTTGAAGAGCTTGCACGCGGCGATCTGGCTGTAGGCGCCTTCGACGCCCTGGCAGGCGACGGTGGCCGTCTGGGGGAAGGGCGTGTCAAAGGCCGTGGCCGTGGCATGGGCCTTTTGCGACACGGTGATGCCCTTGAGCTCGTTGATGTAGCGCTGCTGCTCGGCCTTGCTCATGCTCATGAGAAGGCGGAACAGTGTGATGGTTTGAGCTTCGTAGCGCTCGGGTGCTCGGCTGGCGAGGTTGTTGAGTTTGGAGCGCTCGCGGGCGGGGTCGAAGACGGCCTTGCCCATCTCGACTTTTGACTTGGCGACCTCGGTGGCAATGTCCATGCGCTCGACAAAGCTGTTGAGGAGCGTGGTGTCGATGCCATCGATGGCCTGGCGAATATCGGCAAGGTCCATGGAGACCCCTTTCGTGAATCGTTGCCTGGGGTAGCTAATTTGGGACGGGGCTTTTTTAGCTACCCTTTGACTGGTGGCGAATCAATGGGTGCCGAGGCAAATACTCACTGGCATATGGGGGTAGCTAAAAAAGCCCCGTCCCAAATTAGCTACCCTCGGGGTGGGTGGGCTAAAGCTGGGCGGCGTCTTCTAGGAGGGCGTCCCAGATGGCGAGCGCTGCGGCTGCCTCGGCTACGGGGACGGCGCGCGGGACGATGCAGGGGTCGTGGCGGCCGTGGACCGAGAGCTCCGCATTTTCCATGGCGTCCATGTCCACGGTCTGCTGCTCGCGACCGATGGAGGGCGTCGGCTTTACGGCCATCCGCCACATGACGGGTGCGCCGGTGGAGATGCCGCCCAGGATGCCGCCGGCGTTGTTGGACTCGACCGCAATCTCGCCGGTCTCGGCATCAACGCGATACGGATCGTTGTTCTCGCTGCCGCGCATGGCGGCCACGGCAAAGCCCATACCAAACTCCACGCCCTTTACGGCGGGAATGCCAAAGGCGATGTGCGCGATGCGGTTCTCGATGCCGTCGAACATGGGGTCGCCGATGCCCGCGGGAAGGCCGTAGATGCCGCACTCCACGATGCCACCGATGCTATCAAGCTCGTCGCGTGCGGCGAGAATCTCCTCGCGCATGCGACCGGCAGCAGCAGCGTCAATGCAGGGCAGGTCGTTCGTAAGGATCGCCTTGCGGTCGGCCTCGCGATAGACCATGTCGTCCATGGGCAGGTCGGAGATGCCGCCGATCTGCGCGACGTGCGCCATCACCCGAATACCGCGCGCCTCGAGTGCCTGCAGCGCAATGCCGCCGGCGATGCATAAGGGGGCCGTAAGACGTCCAGAGAAATGCCCGCCGCCGGCGACATCGTGCATGTTGTGGTATTTCACGCGCGCGGGGTAGTCCGCATGGCCCGGACGGGGCTTGCGGCGCAGCTCGGAATAGTCCTTGGAGCGCGTGTTGGTGTTCTCAATGATCGCAGCGATGGGCGCGCCGGTGGTGTGCCCATCGACCACACCGGCGATGATGCGCGCGGCGTCGGCCTCGCGGCGCTTGGTCGCGGTTTCGTCGCGACCGGGGGCGCGACGGTCCAAAAAGGCCTGCAACGCCTCCTGGTCAACGGCAATACCTGCCGGAATGCCGTCGAGTGAGCAGCCGATGGCGGGGGAGTGCGACTGGCCGAAGATGCTTAAGTGCAAAACGTTGCCAAAGGTCGAGGACATGCTATTCCTCCTCGAGCGTGACCTTGCCGCCCAGCAGGCGGTAGTGGTCAAAGAAATCGGGATAGGACTTATTGACGGCCTCGGCGCCGTGGATCACAACTTCGCCGGTGGCACGGCTCGCGGCGATGGCGGCCATCATGGCGATACGATGGTCGTTGTGCGAATCGACCTCGCCGCCGGTAAAGGCATCGACACCCTTGATGATGAGGTCGTCGCCGGCAATGCGCACCTGCGCGCCCAGCGCGGTGAGCTCACGGGTGGTGGTAGCCAAGCGATCGGATTCCTTAATGCGCAGGCGGGCACAATCGCGGATGAACGTGCGGCCTTGTGCCAGCGATGCCACGGCCGAGATAACGGGCACCAGGTCGGGGATGTCGTGCGCGCTCATCTCAAAGCCGGCGAGCTTGTCGGACTGCACGGTGGCGGCGTTGGTGGAGCGCACGATGCGGGCGCCAAAGCGCGAGAGCGCGGCAAGCACGTTGCGGTCGCCCTGCGCGGAGCTCAGCGACACGCCTTCCACGGTGATGGGGTCGGAGCCGATGGCGCCGGCACACAGCCAAAAGGCGGCGTTGGACCAGTCGCCCTCGACAGCCACGTTGCCAGGCGTGCGGTACGAGCCGCTGCTCACGCGGAAGTTCGTGACCTCGGGCTTGCCATTCTTGGCGGGGATGCGCTCGACGTTGACCTCGATGCCGAAGGCCTTCATGGCCTGGATGGTCAGGTTGATGTAGGGGCGGCTCTCGATAAGGCCGGTCACCTGTACGCAGGAGGGCTGGGCCAGCAGCGGGGCCGCCAGCAGCAAGCCGGAAATGTACTGCGAGCTCACGTTGCCCGGCAGGATAAATGTGCCCGGGCGCATGCGGCCGCTCGTCTTGAGCGGAAAGCCGCCCAGGCCCTGCAGGTCGCAGCCGGCGGCGATGATCTCGTCCGAGAGCGGGGAGAGCGGGCGGGCGCCCAGACGGCCCTGGCCCACAAACGTGGCCTCTGCTCCCAGCGCGCAGGCGACGGGCAGCATAAAGCGGAGCGTGGAGCCGCTCTCGCCGCAGTCGAGCGTGCCGCCGGCAAGTGCTTTGAGCAGGCCGAACTCAATACTCTTCATAGTGGGATGGACTTGGAAGCCATCCTCGACGGTCTCGATGCGGGCGCCGAGCGCCGTGAGGCAGCGCACCGTGGCCTCGATATCGGCGCAGGTGGTGTTGCAGGTCACATGCGTCTCTCCGTTGGCAAGGGCGGCGCAGATGATGAGGCGGTGCGCCATCGACTTGGATGCGATGGCGGGGACGGTGCCCTTGAGTGGGGACGGAGTGATGCGGGCTAGCATGCGGAGGCGTCTCCCTTCTGGCCGAGGCCCTCGGCAATTAAATCATGAAAGGCGGAAAGCGGCGTGCGGTCGATGCTGCAGCGGCCAATGCCGTGCGGAATTACCAAGTCGATGGTGTCACCGGCGCGTTTTTTGTCGTGCAGCGCCTCGGCAAAGATGGCGTCGGCGGAAAGCTCGCAGCGGGTCTTGAGACCGTGGCGGGCGCAGAGCTCCTCAATACGTGCGGGCAGCGCGGCGTCGCAGATGCCATGAAGCGCTGCGGCGCGCGTGATGATGCCCATGCCGATCGACACGCAGTTGCCATGTCCCAGCTCAAAGTGCTCGCAGGCCTCGACAGCGTGTCCAGCGCTGTGTCCAAAGTTGAGCAGCTTGCGCTGGTTGGTCTCGCGCTCATCGGCGACAACCACGGCGCGTTTAATGTCGATATTGCGGGCGATGATGAGCGCCACGCGGGCCACGTCCCGGTTGAGGAGCTCCAGCGTGAGCGGGGTCTTCTCCAACTCGGTGAAAAGCTCGGGGTCGGCGATCACGGCGTGTTTGACGACCTCTCCGCAGCCGTCGGCGAACTGCTCGGGCGTGAGGGTGGCGAGACACCCCACGTCGGCAATAACAACACTCGGCTGCCAAAAGGCGCCGGCCAGGTTTTTGCCGGCTGCTAGGTCGATGGCCGTCTTGCCGCCCACCGACGAATCAACCATAGCGAGCAGGCTCGTGGGGATCTGCACAAATTTACAGCCGCGCATGTAGGTGGCGGCCACAAAGCCAGCCACGTCGCCCACGACGCCGCCGCCGAGTGCCACGATCACGTCGGAGCGCGAGAGCTCGTGCTCGGCCACAAACTCCAAGATGTTGATGTAGGTCTCGGCGCGCTTGTGGGCCTCGCCGGCCTCGAAGGTGCAGACACTCACCGTATAGCCCGCAGCCTCCAGGCTCTGCTTAACGGGCATCTGGTAGAGCGGGCCCACGTTGGTGTCTGTCACAATGACGGCGCGCGATCCGCCGGCGGTGGCGCGGACGAGCGGGCCCGCCTGCTCCAGCAAAAACGTGCCGACGTGCACCTGGTAGGGGCGTGCGGTGTCGATATTGATGGTAATCGCCATAAGCTTTGGTCCTTTCGACCTGGCGTGATAAGTGGTCTAGTGGGCGGCCTCGTCGTCGAGCGCGCGCTTGATGCGGTCGCCCTCGGCAAGGAGATTCTCAAGATAACGTTGGTCGCGGTCCTTGAGCGCACGGCTGTAGGCGCCAAGCGACTCGATCAGGTGGTCGATCTCAAAGGCAAGTGCGTCGGCGTCGTCGATCATGAGCTCGGACCACATTTGCGGGTTGAGGTGCGCCACGCGGGTAAGGTCGCGGTAGCTACCGGCCGAAAAACCGTGGTGAACCTGGGCGGTCGGGCTTTTGACGTAGGCGTTTGAGACGACGTGCGCGAGCTGGCTCGTAAAGGCGATCACGCGGTCGTGTTCGGCGGCGGTGGTCACGCTGAACTTGCCAAACCCTAAGGGGCGCACCATCTCGCGCACCTGGCCTAAAAGCTCAAGCTTGAGCGCATCGTCCACTGCAGGCGGCACGAGCACGAGTGGCGCGCCCTGGAACAGGTCGGCACGGGAGTGAGCGTAGCCCGAGTACTGGGTGCCCGCCATGGGGTGCGCGCCCACAAAGTAAAACCCGTACTCGTGGGCAAGCTCAAAGGCACGCTCGCACACGATGCCCTTCACGCCCACGGTGTCAATCACCACGGGCCCCATGATGGCCTCGGTATCGGTGGCGTCGGCGAGTGCCTGGGCGTGCGCCTCGAGCCATTCGATGCAGGCCTCGGGGTAACAGGCCAGCACGATGATGTCGCACTCGCCGAGCGTCTCGTCGTTGAGCTCGCCGGCGACGGTGCCCATGCTGGCGGCCGTCATGACGTCATCGTCGGGGTCCCAGGCCAGCACGCGGACGCCCGCCTGCGCATAGCCGCGGGCAAAGCTGCCGCCGATGAGGCCCAGGCCCACAACGCCGGCGCATTTGGGGCCGCCCTGGTTAACGCGTGCGTTTCTTACCGTACCCATGGGCTACTCCATGGTCTCTTGGCAGACGACCCCGCGGATGGCGCGGATACGGCGCATGGTGTCGTCAAACTGGTCGGGGGTGAGGGCCTGGGCGCCGTCGGACCACGCGCGGCTGGGCTCGTCGTGGACCTCGATCTCCAGACCGTTGGCGCCGCAGGCGGTCGCGGCGAGCGCCATGGGTTCAACGTAGCGGGTGTAGCCGGTCGCATGGCTGGGGTCGGCCACGACGGGCAGGTGCGACAGGTGGTGCAGCACCGGCACGGCGTTGAGGTCGAAGGTGTTACGGGTACGGGTCTCGAAGGTGCGAATGCCGCGCTCGCACAGGATAACGTTGTCGTTGCCCTCGCTCATGATGTACTCGGCAGCCATGAGCAGCTCGTCGATCGTGCCGGACATGCCGCGCTTGAGCAGGACCGGGGTCTTGGTCTTGCCGACCTCCTTGAGCAGGGGGAAGTTCTGCGCGTTGCGGGCGCCAATCTGCATGACGTCAATCTTCTTATCCAAGAAGACCTGCACGTCGCGCGGGTCCATGATCTCGGTGACGATCGGCATGTCGAGCTCGGCCGAGGCCTCGCATAGCAGGTCCAGGCCGGCGGGGCCCATGCCCTGGTAGGCGTAAGGGGAGGTGCGGGGCTTGTAGGCGCCGCCGCGCAGCATGGTGGCGCCGGCGGCCTTTACGCGGCGTGCGATGCGAATGAGGTTTTCGCCCTCGACGGAGCAGGGTCCGGCGATGACCTGGAACTGGTCGCCGCCGATCTTGATGCCGTGGCCGCAGTCGATGACAGAGTCCTCGGGGTGAAACTTGCGGTTGGCACGCTTGAACGGTTCGGAGACGCGCTGCACACGCTCGACGACGTCCATGGACTCGAGGAGGAACGGGTCGATCTTGGTCGTATCGCCCACCAGGCCGATGATGGTCTCGTTCTCGCCGCGCGACACGTCGGTTTTGAGACCCTTCTTCTCAATCCAGCTGACGATGTGGCCGATGGCCTCATCGCTTGCGCTCTGCTTTAAAATTGCAATCATGGTGTGCCTCTCACCTCGATGGATAACCCTTGCAAAAACGGCCCGCAGTGCGAGCCGTATCATATGGTGCATGAGAGTTTATACTAATTATTTCACTTTTGCGTCCTAAAGTGAGCCGTTGCGCTTCGTCTCCCACGTAATTGCAGAGCTTTTTCTATTATGTTGTTAGCTCGTGGCGCACTTGGGTATAATGCCAACCGTTGGCCCTATTAGCTCAGGGGATTAGAGCGTCTGCCTCCGGAGCAGAAGGCCGTTGGTTCGAATCCAACATGGGGCACCATCGAACGTAAGACCGTCCGAACCTCGCATGGTCCGGGCGGTTTTTCTTATACCGACGCGACGTGATAGGACGTGGTATGGCAACGACGGATATCGAGCGCGGACTTTCGACCGCCGAGGTCGAGGAGCGCATTGCCGCCGGCAAGATCAATCGCAACATGGAGCTCAAGACCAAATCGGTTCGTGAGCTTATCATCGAAAATCTCTGCACGCTGTTCAATCTGATCAACGTGATTTTAGCGATTTTGGTCATTATGACCGGATCGTTTAAGAACCTGACGTTCCTGTTCGTGGTGTTCCTCAATACCGCCATTGGCGTCATCCAGTCCATGCGCTCCAAGAAGATGGTCGATAAGCTCACACTGCTGACCTCTAAGAAGGCCATCGCGGTGCGCGACGGCGCCGAGGTGGAGCTCGACTTGGACCAGATCGTGCTCGACGACATCATTCGTCTGGGGCGCGGGGACCAGATACCTGCCGACGCCGTGGTGGTATCGGGCGAGGCGCTCGTTAACGAAAGTCTGCTGACGGGCGAGAGCGACCTTATTAAGAAGCAACCTGGTTCCGAGCTCATGAGCGGCAGCTTTATCGACTCGGGCCTGTTGCGTGCCCGCGTGGTCCATGTTGGTGCGGATAACTATGTGGCCAAGATCAATAACGAGGCCAAGTACGTCAAAAAGGTCAATTCCGAGATCATGAACGCGCTCAACGCCATCGTGCGTTTTGCGAGCATCATTATGATTCCGCTCGGTCTGGCCTTGTTTGCCGCGAGTGTGAGCGGGCTATGGGATGCCGCCGGTACGCCGGGCGATAGCGCGCTTTCGTGGTGCTTTTCCGAGCTGCTGGCCGGTCGCGTGCCTTCGTCGGCGCTGCTGTCCACGGTGGGCGCTCTTTTGGGCATGATTCCGCAGGGCCTGGTGCTGCTGACCTCGTCGGTGCTTGCCATCGCCACGGTGCGCCTGGCGCGCCGCAAGGTACTCGCGCAACAGCTCTATTGCATCGAGACGCTCGCGCGCGTCGACGTGCTGTGCCTGGACAAGACGGGCACCATCACGTCGGGTCGCATGGAGGTCGCGGGCACCTATCCGTTGCCCGTTGAGGGCGTGGGCTTGGCCCGGGACGAGGCACCTGTCCCCGTCGATACTACCGTGCTCGATTTTGCGCTTGCCAATGTCGCGCGCGCGACCTCGGCTGATGCCAATGAGACCTGTCAGGCGCTGCTCAACTACTACGCCGACCGCCCGGTCGAGGTGTCCGAGCCGCTGTCGGTCATTCCGTTTTCGTCCTCCAAAAAGTGGAGCGGCGCCTCGTTTGCGCAGGGCTCCTATGTGATGGGCGCGGCGCAATTTGTGCTTTCGGAGCGTATCTTTGCGCAGGTCGAAAATCGTGTGGCCGAGCTTGCCGACACCTGCCGCGTGCTCGTGGTGGCCCGTGTGGACGGCTTTACGCCCGATGGCGATATGGTGGGCGAGGCCGAGCCCGTGGGCTTTGTGACCATTCGCGATGAGATTCGCACTTCGGCCGCCGAGACCATCGGCTACTTTAACGAGCAGGGCGTGACCCTCAACGTGATCAGTGGCGACGACCCTCGTACGGTGTCGTCGATCGCGCGCGTGGTGGGCGTGCCGGGGGCGGACGCTTATGTGGACGCCACGACGCTCGATACGCCGTCCAAGATTGATGCGGCGGTGGACCGCTACCATGTCTTTGGCCGCGTGACCCCGCAGCAGAAGCGCGAGCTCGTGCAGGCGCTCAAGCGTCGTGGCCATACCGTTGCCATGACGGGCGACGGCGTCAACGATGTGCTGGCACTCAAAGAGGCGGACTGCTCCGTGGCCATGGCCGCCGGTTCCGACGCCGCACGCAACGTGGCCGAGATCGTGCTGGTCGATAACGACTTTGCCTCGATGCCCGCCGTGGTGGCCGAGGGCCGTCGCTCCATCAACAACCTGCAGCGTTCGGCCTCGCTGTTCCTGACCAAGACGCTGTTCTCGATGGGCCTGGCGGCACTGTGCATCGCGCTGCCGCCGTATCCCTTTGAGCCTATCCAGATGACGCTCATTAACTTCTTCTGCATCGGCGCGCCGGGCTTTGTGCTGGGCCTTGAGCCCAACAATGCCCGCGTGAAGGGGTCATTCTTGACCAACGTGCTCAAGCGCGCGCTGCCGGCGTCGGTTGCAGTCATTTTGGCCGCGGCGCTCGACATCTTTGTGGCGCGCGTGTTTGGCTTTAGCCAGCTCACGCTGTCGACGATGTGCCTGCTTACGTCGTGCGCAGCAAGCGTGAGCCTGATCTGGCGTATCTCGCAACCGCTCACACCCTTGCGCGTGGTGCTCTTTGTATTTGTCGTCGTCGGCATCTTGGTGGGCGTTATTGGATTCCCCGAGCTGCTGTCTATCGCCAACTTGTCGATGGGCGAGGCAATTATCCTTCTGGTGATTGTGGTCTTTACTTGCAGCGTGTTCTTTAAACTCGCCACGATGATGGATTCGCTTAAGCCGCGTCGCCGCCATGCCGCCACTGGCTTTGGCCGCGGCGTGCGCGTTCGCTTGGGCCGCGGTGGCGGCAAGGTGAGCTCGACGGGCTCGACGGCCGAGCGTTTTGCCAAGCGCGTCGCCGCCGACATGGCGCAGCGCCGCGAGGAGCGTACGACACGCGAGGCCGAGGCCCGCGCGCTCGAGGGCGTGGAAAAGACCCAGCCCAAGAAAAAGAAGGGCGCGGGCGCCAAGCGCTCGCGTGTGACCAAGTCCGCCCAGGGCATTAAGGTCTCGATGCCGAGCAAAAAGAAGAAGAAGTAACCGCACCTCACAGGGTAGCTAATTTGGGACGGGGCTTTTTTAGCTACCCGGCTGATGACGCGATCTATTTGGCCGATTGGCGGCCAGGGCAGCTAAAAAAGCCCCGTCCCAAATTAGCTACCCTGCGATGTTGAATTGGTGCCCTGTGCCTTTAGGGGCGTAGCGATGTTATGCTCTAACCTCGATTGTTCGAATGATTCCGAAAAGAGGATGCCGTGATTTGCCCGCATTGTCTCAAGACCATAGAGGACGGCTCCTCGTTCTGCCCCTATTGCAATACCTATGTTGGCCCGGGCGATGGCCCCGAGCACACCGAGTTTGTGTTCTGCGAAGGCTGCGGTGCCCGTCTGTCGCCTCATGACCGTACCTGTTCCAAGTGCGGGCGCCCTGCCCCGGGCATTCTATCCGAGGATGCGGCCGCATCCGACCTGGCTGCTGGGCGCACGGCTGGTTTTCCCCGCCTGACGCAGGAGCAGATCGATACCGAGGTGCCCCATGCGCCGGCCTCTGCCGCCGCGGTACTTTCCGATGCCGCCGATCCCAATGAGACCTGCGTGCTGCCGGCTTTCGACAGGGATTTTGGCATTCCCAAGGTCGATATCCCGCTGCCGGTGTCCCTTCGTGACGACGCTCAGTCCAAAAATCAAAAACCCAAGCGCAAGGTGCATCCGGACGAGGATGCCTACCACAAGCACAAGCGCCGTATTCCCAAGCCGCTCATCGTCATCGCGTTGCTCGCTGCCGTGTGCGGCAGTGCCTATTGGTTTGTGACGTCGGACCCCATGGGCGTTATGCCGGGCTTTTACGACCAGTTTGGCCAGGCCGCCAAGACGACGTTCCCCTCGCGCCAGAAGGGCGAGGCTACCGAGGAAGAGACCAAGTCCGACGATACCGCCGAGGTGGTCCAGGAGGAGACCGTCCTTTCCGACGACCAGCTCTATGCCAAGCTCGACGGTCTGTATCAGACCATCGTGTCGTATGGCGACGATGATCAGATCGGCGAGGTTGTCGACTCGTTTAACAGCGGGTACCTGCGCACGCCGCTCTCCACGCGTCAGGAGCTGTCGCAGAGCGCTTATGCCCTGCGCGACCAGATCAAAAATACCCAAGACGAGCTCAACAACCTTAAGGTGCAAGATGATACCGTCTACGCGGAGGATATCGAGCACCTCAAGCAGCTTGCCGAGTGGATGTACGAGCGCGTCGACATGATCTGCCAGAGCTGGGATATCTCGCTGTCCATTCCCGATGGCGAGTCGCTGAGCGCACGCCAGAGTGAAATCTTGGCGCCCATCGCACAGGGCGGCAACAGCGCCCTTAACCAGTACGATGCCAATGTGAGCGCCTGGAAGCCGCAGCCGCGTTCGTAATTTGTTGCCCTCCGACGGCATAACCTGCGTGCGCAATTGATGGAAGCCCGTGCTTATTGCTACAATTCGTACAAATATGCTTTAAACGCACGAGGAAGGAACCGCATGTTTGGTTTTAAGAAAGAGCTTTATACGCCCGAGTACCAGCTCGCTGGTGATGAGTGTGCGATCATCGAGACGTCGAAGGGTACGATCAAGGTCAAATTTGACGGCGAGGGCGCTCCCATCCATGTGGCGAACTTCTGCGAGCTTTCCACCATGGGCTTTTATGATGGCCTTAAGTTTCACCGCTATGTGCCCGGCTTTGTGATCCAGGGCGGCGACCCCAATACCCGCGATATGTCCGGCGCTGACGTCGCCGCCGGCCTTGAGGGCCCCGACGGTATGCCCGGCACCGGTGGCCCCGGCTACTGCATCAAGGGAGAGTTTGCCACCAACCCGCGCAACAGCCATGTGGACGGTGCGCTTGCCATGGCACGTTCCATGGATCCCGATTCCGCGGGCTCCCAGTTCTACTTCTGCCTGGGAGCCCAGCACAATCTGGATTCCGGTTACACCGTCTTTGGCACCACGGTCGAGGGCCTCGACGTGATTTCGCAGCTGCGTGCCGGCGACGAGATCGTCCATGTCGAGATCGTTCACGAGTAAAAGGGGACTTCCTTGAATAGCCAGCTGATTCAACAGGGTCGAGCCGCTTATCGTGCGGGCGACTTTTCTGCAGCCGCTCAGATGCTCGGTGCGGCAAAGACCCCCAGCGAGATCATGGGCGAGGCCGACCATCTGCGTGGCAACGCTCTGATGCACCTGGGTATGTACGCCGAGGCTGCCGAGGCGTACGCGGCTGCCCTCAACGACGGCACCTATGGAAAGCGCGGCGCGCTGCTCACCAACCGCGGCAAGGCGCTCGCTGCCGTGGGTGACTATGTGACCGCAGCCCAGGCGTTCTCCGCCGCAACGCAGGATGCTTCCTATGCCACGCCGTTTAAGGCCTATCTGGGTCTTGGCAACGCGCTGTTCCAGTCGGGCGATTTCGCCAATGCAGGCACTGCCTTCCGCCAGGCCGCCATCGATGGCGCCAATCCAGCCCCCGCGGCCGCCCTTGGCGAGCTCGGCCGCTGCTTCATCAAACTTGGCCGACCGGCGGACGCCGTGGAGACCTATCGCACGGCCATCGACTTTGCCGGTCCGCGCGATGACACGCGTGCGCTTAACGCGGGTATGGGCGAGGCGCTTTCTGCCGCGGGTCGTCCTTCCGAGGCGCTCGATGCCTTTAATGCCGCCACCGCCGACGGCATCTATCAGCTCACACCCGAGCAGGCCGATGAGCTCGCGCGCGTGCACGATTCGCTCGCTGCGCTTTCGGCCCAGACCGCCATGGCCACGGCCCCGGCGCCCGCCATGGATACGACTGCTGTCGATCCGCTCGATCCCACGGGTGCCACTGGCCAGTTTATGCCCGATCCGTCCGACACGGGCTTCTTTACGCTGTCCGAGTCCGAGATGGTCCAGCAGGATCGTCAGGACCGCAAGCAGGCCAAGGTCCGTCGTCGCCATCGCCATACGGGCCTCAAGGTCTTCCTGGTTTTGCTTCTGCTGATTGTTCTTGCCGCGGGCGGTTTGGGCTTTGCCTACACGCGCGGCATGGGTATCCCCTCGCAGGAGTCCGTCATCACCGATCTGTTCCAGGCTGCCGGCGACGGTGATACCGCCAAGGCCGAGTCCTGCCTGGCCTCCAGCCTGTCCGAGGACGCCAAGGCGATGATTATCTCCTCGATCCCGCAGGGCGCCACCGTCTCCATCGAGGGCATGGATCAGTCCATGACCGAGACCACCGCGAAGGTGAAGGCTTCCCTGTCCAAGGGCGGCGAGCAGGAATATACCGTCAAATTCGTGCGCTCCGATAACCATATCGGCTGGGCGGTATCTTCGCTCGACATCGATTTCTCGGCCGCTGACAACCAGTAGTGACCTTATGAGATTTGGCGCTGCCCGGTGCTTCACCGCAAGTGAGGTGCCGGGCTTGCGCTAGTATGATGGGCTAGTAGTTTTCCAGCAATCATCCAACACATCAGGAGTTGCGTTGTTTTCTTTGATGGACATGTTTTTCGGTAGCTATGCGGGCGATCTAGCCATCGACCTCGGCACCGCCAATACGCTTGTCTCCGTGCGCGGCAAGGGCATCGTCATTCGCGAGCCTTCCGTCGTCGCTATCGACAAAAACGATGAGCGCATTCTTGCAGTCGGTATCGAGGCCAAGCGTATGCTTGGCCGTACGCCCGGCAACATTGTGGCCGTGCGTCCTCTTAAGGATGGCGTCATCGCCGACTTCGATGTCACCGAGGCCATGCTTCGCTACTTTATCGATAAGGCTTCCGAGAAGCGCTATCCGTGGACCCCTCGTCCGCGCGTCGTCGTATGCGTTCCCTCCGGTGTCACGTCGGTCGAGAAGCGTGCCGTTTTTGAGGCCACGATCCAGGCAGGTGCCCGCCAGGCCTATCTGATCGAGGAGCCTATGGCCGCGGCTATCGGTGCTGACTTGCCTGTAGAGGAGCCGACCGGCTCCATGGTCATCGATATCGGCGGCGGCACCACCGAGGTTGCCGTTATCGCCATGGGCGGTATCGTCGTGTCGCAGTCCATCCGCATTGCCGGCGACGAGTTCGATCAGGCTATCCTCACGCATGTTCGCGATGCCTACAATTTGGCCATCGGCGAGCGCACGGCCGAGGACATTAAGATTAAGGTCGGCTCTGCCGTGCCGCTCAAGGACGAGCTTGACGTCGAGGTCAATGGCCGCGACGTGATCACGGGCCTGCCCAAGACCGTGCGCATCGAGAGCGAGGAGATTCGTCGTGCGCTCAATAAGCCGCTCGACGAGATGGCCAAGGCCGTCAAGGACGCACTCGACGCCACACCGCCCGATCTTGCCTCGGACCTTATGTACTACGGCATTCTGCTGACCGGCGGCGGAGCGCTGCTGCGCGGCCTCGACGTCCGCTTGCGCGATGAGACGGGCGTTTCGGTCAACGTGAGCCCCACGGCGCTCGACAACGTCGTAAACGGTTGCGCCCGCGTGCTCGAGGCCAACGCGTTTGACGGCGGTTTCGTCCAGACCAACGCTTAATTTCCAAAAGGTGGATTCCATTTGGCACGATCTTCGGGTTTCTCTTCAAATCTGAATACCAAACGACAATCAACGGGTATGCGCCCGTTGATTGTTTTCAGCCTGATTTCTGTGTTGCTGCTCACGTTTTACATTCGAGAGGGCGAGGCCGGGCCGATACATGCCGTTCGTTCGGGCGTCACGACAATCACCTCTCCGGTGCGTTTTGTTGGCTCGGCGGTGGCGGCGCCATTCAATGCCATCGGCAACGTGTTCTCCAACCTCACCGCTTCGCAGGAGTCGCTCGACGACCTTAAGAAGCAAAACGAGGTTCTCACTTCCAAGGTCGCGGAGCTTTCCGAGGCCCAAAAGACCGCTGAGCGCCTTGAGGGTCTTGTGGGCCTGCAGTCGACCTATAACCTCAAGTCCACTGCGGCTCGTATTGTCGGAGCCTCGGGTGACGCCTGGACGTCGACCGTCACCATCGATAAGGGTTCTGCCGACGGGCTTACCATCAACATGCCCGTGACGAGTTCGGCCGGCGTCATCGGCCAGATTATCGAGGTTTCGGCCAAGACATCGACCGTGCGCCTGATTGGCGACGAGAACTCTGGTGTGTCCGCCATGGTGCAGGACACGCGCGCACAAGGCATGCTACAGGGCCAGCCCGATGGCACGCTGCGTCTTGAGTACGTGAGCGTCGACTCCGATGTTAAGGTTGGCGATATCATCGTGACCTCGGGCATCGGTGGCGTGTTCCCCAAGGGACTGCCGCTCGGCACCGTGTCTTCGGTCGAGAAGTCGGCTAACGACGTGTACTACACCATTGTGGTGCGTGCGCAGACCACGGCCGAAAATAACGAGGAAGTGCTCGTCATCACCTCGCTCACCGACGAGCAGTCGGCTTCGGACGATGATGTGAGCTCGGCCAATAGTACCCCGCAGGGCACGTCGCGCGATGCCGCGGCTCATTCTAAGGACGAGAAATCGGATGATGATTCCGACACGGCCGAAGCGTCCGATTCTGGATCGAGCGAATAGGGAGGCATGTCCATGGATCTACACGAGCAGGGGACTGGCTCCCGCGCCTTTGCAATCGCCGCTATCGTCTGCGTGCTGCTGCAGGCGGGACTGGCACCGCAAATCTCCATCGCGGGCGGTCGCGTCAACTTTATGATCATCTTGGTGTGTCTGAGCGTGTTTTCGGGCGACCCTACGCGTGCCGTCGTGTGCGGCTTTTGCAGCGGTCTGTTTTACGACCTTTCCGCCGCCGTGCCGGTGGGCGTTATGTCGCTGCTGCTGACCGTGGGCAGTTTTGCTTTGGTGCACAGCGCGGCTGGTCAGACGGGCGGCTCGCCGAGCGCGCGCGGCATTACCGTGGGCGCCTTTGCGCTTGCCATCAACGTGGTCTACAGCATCATCTTGCTGTTTATGGGTCTGGAGACGAGCTTTGTGGTGGCCATCTTTGGGCACGCTCTGCCGTCCTCGATCCTGACGGGCTTGATTGCCATTCCGTTTTTGATGTCCGGCGCCGCTCCGCAGTCTGGCTATGGGTTCTCCGCGCGCGGTGGGCGTCAGACGGGCATGCGCTTTAAGCCCAAGACCCGTAAGCTCAAATAGGGGAGGCCTCAAGATGTCTTCCCAGTTGACGGTTGTTGTCGCCGGTATCGCGCTGGTCGTGGCCATTGTGGTCGCGCTGGTCATCATGCGCCGCGGCGACTCCCGCTTTACCTACGACACACAGCACGGAACGGCCCCGCGCGCCACCGAGGGCGAGGGCAATACGGCCGCCACGGCCTTCAAGGGCCGTTTTTCCATCCTCACCACGGGCGTGGGTGCCATGTTTGCCGCGCTTGCCGTTAAGCTGTGGGGCATGCAGATGGTCTCGTCGGACTACTACGACAAGCAGGCCAAGAGCAATCAGACCCGTACCGTTACCACGCCGGCCGTGCGTGGCCGCATCTTGGACCGCAACGGCGTCGCACTGGTGCAAAACCGCCCCTCGCTCGCCGTCGTCGCCTATCGCGATCTTGCCGACGACAAGGTGCTGGTGCGTCATCTTGCCAACGTGCTCGGCATGCCGTATGTCGCGGTGCTGCGCAACATCCAGGACAATTCCGAGGGCGCGCAGAGCCTGCATACGATCGCGACTGACGTGCGCCGCTCTACTGTCGCCTACATTCAGGAGCACGCCGGTGAGTTTCCCGGCGTGAAGATCGCCGAGCGCACCGAGCGCCAGTACCCGTATGGCGAGACCGCCTGCCATATTTTGGGCTATACCGGCACCATTACCTCCGAGCAGCTCGAGGCGCAGAACAAGAAGTCGTCGGACGGCAACGAAAGCGCGGCTGGCCAGATTTCGTATCAATCGGGCGATATTGTGGGTCAGGCGGGCGTAGAGATTTACTACGAAAATCTGCTGCAGGGCATTCGCGGTGAGCAGACCGTGAAAGTTGACGCCTCGGGTAACGTTACCGGTCAAGCCGGCGCCGTTCCCGCCAAGGCCGGTTCTGACATTAAGCTTACGCTCGATCTTAAGATTCAACAGGCCTGCGAGACGGCTCTGGCGAATGCCATTGAGCTTGCCAAGACTACGGGCCATAGCAATGCCGGCAACGGTGCCGTGGTGTGCCTTGACCCCAACAACGGCGAGATCTTGGGCATGGCAAGCGAACCCAAGTTTGATCCTTCTGTCTTTATCGGCGGTGTTTCCAATGACGTGTGGACCGAGCTTAACGATGACGAGGGCTCGCATCCGCTGCTCAACCGCGCCATTAGCGGCCAGTACATGTCCGCCTCGACCATCAAACCCCTCTCGGCGTTGGCTGGCCTCGAATTTGGAACGTACACTTCGAGTCAAACGACCAACTGCACGGGATATTGGACCGGCTTGGGCAAATCTTGGGGAAAGTACTGCTGGCTGCACTCCGGCCACGGCACGATGACGCTGCAGTCCGGTATCGCCAACTCCTGCGACCCCGTGTTCTACGATATGGGCAAGGCCTTTTTCTACAACGACCAGCATCCCGAAGGCCTGCAAGAGGTCTTTCGTCGTTGGGGCCTGGGCAAGACCTGCGGCATCGACCTGCCGAGTGAGGGTGCGGGCCGCATTCCCGATGCCGAGTGGAAAGAGTCGTACTTTACCGACGCCTCGGCCGAGGACCGCAAGTGGAATGCCGGCGATATGACCAACATCGCCATCGGTCAGGGCGACATTCTGGTGACACCGCTGCAGATGGCCTGCGCCTACATGGGTATTGCCAACGGCGGCAAACAGTATGTGCCGCATGTGTTCTTGTCTGCTGTCTCGCGTGATGGCGACGGCGATGCCTACAAGTACAACGGCAAGGGCAAAAAGAAGCGCCTTGAGGCTCAAATTAACAACGATGCCGATCTTGCGCTGGTCCGCAACGGCATGCACGATGTGATTTACTCGGCGTCGACTTCGACCGCCGCGCACTTTAACTCCCTGACCCCTACGGTCTACGGCAAGTCCGGCACGGGCGAGAAGAGCGGCGAGGACGATTACGCGTGGTTTTGCGCCTACGCGCCGGCCGATGACCCCAAGTACGTGATTGCCACTGTCTTGGAACAGGGCGGTGGCGGCTCCGATACCGCGCTGCACGTTGTGCGCGATGTCCTCGGTGCGATTTATGACGAGCCCGACACGTCGACGGCCACGGGCGATTCCTCGGTTCGATAGGAGGTTGCGATGGACTTTTCGCCGGCGGACCTGTTCCGCTCAACCAAAACCGGCTCTCGCAGCAGCCTGGACCGCGTCAACAAGCAGATTTCCGCATCGCGCGGAACGTTTCGCCAAAAGGTGCACGTCGGCGTGCTGTTGGCGACTGTGGCGCTCGTCACCTATGGCGCCATTATTATCTGGTCCGCCTCGCAGTTTAAAGCCGACGCCTCGTTCTCGCGTCACCTGCTGGGTATCGGTATTGGCGCGGTGCTGGCGGTGCTCGTCTGGCGCACCGACCTGCGCGGCATTTCCAATTTTTCGACGGCCCTGCTCGTCATCGACCTCATCGTGATCTTCTCGCCTAAGATTCCGGGCCTGTCCTACACGGGCGGCTTGGGAATGACGGGTTGGATCAAGATTCCCGGTATCGGTTTAACATTCCAGCCCGTTGAGCTTGCCAAGCTCATCACCATTTTCTTTATGGCCACGCTTGGCTCGCAGTACAACGGGCGCATCGATACCGCTCGCGACTACATTAAGCTCTGCGGCATGCTGTCCGTTCCGTTTTTGGCCGTCGTCGCCATGGGCGATTTGGGCTCGGGTCTGGTCGTGCTGGTGTCGGGCGCCATCGTCATCTGCATGAGCGGTGCGCGCCGCGAATGGGTGCTGTCGACTTTGGCTCTGCTCGTGGGTTTGGTGGCGCTCGTCCTGGCGCTCGATTCGGTCTTCGATTCGCTGCTCGGTCATGATGTGCTCATTAAGCAGTACCAGATGAATCGTCTGACGGTCTTTATCGACCCCGACAACGCCGATTCGGACGATGCGTACAACCTGCAGCAGTCGTTGATCGCGGTCGGCTCGGGCGGTTTCTTTGGTAAGGGCCTGGGGCATGCGACGCAGTCGGCCGGTGGCTTCCTGCCCGAGTTCCATACCGACTTCGTCTTCGCCTTTTTGTCAGAGACGTTCGGCTTCTGCGGTTCCTTTTTGTTGCTGTGCCTGTACGTACTGCTCATCTTCTCGACGATCCGCGTCGCCTTTAAGTGCGAGTCTCTGTTTCTACGCTTGTCATGCGTGGGTATTGTCGGCATGTGGGCATTTCAGACGTTCGAGAACATCGGCATGTGCATTGGCATGATGCCGATTACCGGTATTCCGCTGCCGTTTATTAGCTTCGGTTCGTCGTCGATGATGATCCAGTTGTTGACGGTGGGTATCGTACAATCCATATGGCGGCATCGTTCGGGCGCCGCGTAACCGCTGGAGGGGTTTGCCATGAAGATTCCCGTGGAAAAGCTGACTCGCGCTTTTAAAATGGGCGCGACCACCAAGAGGGATTCCGATACGCCGGTGCGCGTTTCGGTCTACCTGGATTCGACCGCCTCGCGTTTTTTGGTCGAGACGGTGCGCGATGCCTTTGTGCCGCAGACGACGTCGGGTATTGTGCGCGTTGAGCGCCTGGGTGAGGAGCGTATCGTCCCCAAGACCGATACCGACGTGGTGCTGGTGCTTTCGTGCGGTTCCGACCGCCTTGAGAGCGCCGTGCAGGAGCTCGTAATTGCCGGTGCTCCCGTGTGCGTGCTGGCCGAGTCCGCTGTCGAGGTGCCTTTTATCCAGGAGTCCACGCCCATGCTTGGCGTGGTAGCGGCCACCGATAAGACGTATCTGCTCGAGACACTCGCCCGCTGGATCCTGGACCGTACGGAAAAGGAGACGGCCTTTGCGGCGAACTTTGCCTTTATGCGCATCGCCGCCGCCAACCGCATCATCACCTCGTGCGCGCTTACCAATATGGCGACGGGCGCGCTGGCGTTTTTGCCGGGGGCCGATTATCCCGTTATGGCGCTGGCGCAGGTTGGCATGCTCTTTGAGCTTGCGGCCATCTTTGGACGCGGCATTAAGCCCGAGCGCGGCTACGAGGTCGCGGGCGTGCTTGCCGGCGGCTTGGTAATGCGCGCCGTCACTCGCGCCCTGGTAAAGCAGACGCCGCATATCGGCTTTGCCGTCAAGGCACTCTCCGCCGCCCTCGGCACCTATGGCATGGGTCGTGCGCTCGTGTCTCTCTACGAGCGCGATATCGACTACAGCCGTGCCAACGAGGTGGTTGCCGCCACGTTCTCGCGCGTCCGCGACCTGGTGACCACGGTTGCCGGCGCTACCCGTCCCATGAATCCTTTTGAGGATGCATCCGATCTCGCTGCTTAGGGGTTTCTTTTGCGCGTTCCATACCAAGACTGTTTTCATTTGATTGAGCCGCTGCTCGCGAAGGTCGAAAAGCCGAGTCGCTATATCGACCACGAGTGGGGTACGCTCTCCAAGGCCGATGCCGACTATCGTTGCTGCATGATTTATCCGGACGTGTACGAGGTCGGCCTGCCCAACCAGGGTATCGCCATCCTGTACAATATCCTTAACCAGGCCGAGGGCATCTCCTGTGAGCGCGGTTATGTGCCGTGGCCCGATATGGGCGATGCCATGCGCGAGGCCGGTATCCCGCTGCTGTCGCTCGAGGGCGCAGCGCCCGTGGCCTCGTTTGATATCGTCGGTATGCACGTGCCGCACGAGATGGCCGTGACAAACTTTCTCGAGGCGCTCGACCTCGCCGGCATTCCGCTGCTGGCTGCTGACCGCACCGAGGGCGATCCCATCATCGTCGCCGGCGGACCTTCGGTTTATAACCCCGAGCCGTATGCGGCCTTCTTCGATGCCATCCTGATTGGCGAGGGTGAGGAGTCGCTGCTCGAGATCTGCCAGTTGCATCGCCGCTTGCGTGACGAGGGCGTCCCGCGCGCCCAGATTGTCGAGCGGCTCGCGACCGTCTCCGGTACCTACGTGCCGTCGCTGTACGAGGTGCGCTATGACGAACCCTGCTCACCGCACGGCTACACCGTGCCGCGTGAGGGTAAGGACGTGCCGCCGGTGGTCTACAAGCGCGTCGTCGAGGACTTTGGCGCTACCAATCCATTGTCGCAGTCGTGCGTGCCCTATGCGCAGCTCGTTCACGATCGCCTGTCTATCGAGATCCTGCGCGGCTGCGCTCGCGGTTGCCGTTTTTGCCAGGCCGGCATGACGTATCGCCCGGTGCGCGAGCGTTCGGCAGACCAGATCGTGTCCTCGGTGATCCAGGGCCTGGAAAAGACCGGCTATGACGAGGTGTCGCTCACGTCGCTTTCGACCACCGACCACTCCTGCATCCGCGACGTGCTTGGCAGGCTCAACCGCCGCCTGGAAGATACGGGCATTCGCGTGTCCATTCCCTCGCAGCGCCTGGATTCGTTTGGCGTGGATATGGCCGAGTCGGTCGCCGGCGAAAAGAAGGGCGGCCTGACGTTTGCCCCCGAGGCCGGCAGTCAGCGTATGCGCGACATCATCAACAAGAACGTGACCGAGGAGGACGTGGACCGCGCGGCCAAGGCGGCCTTCGAGGCCGGCTGGAACCGCATGAAGCTCTACTTTATGATGGGTCTTCCCGGTGAGCGCGATGAGGATATCGTGGCCATCGCCAACCTGGCCGACCACGTGCTGGAGCTCGGCCGCTCCGTGGTACCCAAGGCGCGCCGCGGCTCCATCTCGGTGTCCATCTCGGTGTCGGTGTTTATTCCCAAGGCCGCCACGCCTTTCCAATGGTGCCCGCAGCTCGATTACGACGACGTCAAACGCCGTCAGAAGCTCCTCATTACGAGCGTTCGCAACCGTGCGGTCCGCGTGCACTACCACGATGCCGAGACCTCGCTTATCGAGGCGGCGCTGTCTCGTGCAGGCCGCGACATGACGCCTGTCATCATCGATGCCTGGCGTGCCGGTTCGCGTTTTGACGCCTGGGTGGAGCATTTTTCGCTCGATAACTGGAAGGAGGCCGCGGCCAAAAACGGCATCGACCTCAACGAGCTCGTGCACCTGCCCTACGAGCTGGACTGGCACCTGCCCTGGGAGCACGTGAGCCCCGGCTGCTCGCGTGGCTTCCTCGAGCGCGAGTACCGTCGCTCGCTGGAGGGTGTCACGACCCCCGACTGCACCCGCACGTCGTGCACCGGCTGCGGAATCTGCCCCACGCTCCACGCCAAGAACGTATTGGTGGGTGATCGCGCATGAGTGAGCGCTTGACCGACAACCCCACGCTCTTTAGGCTTCGCGTTCGCTACGGCAAGCGCGATCGTCTCAAGTACCTGGGCCACCTGGAACTAATCCATACCATTGAGCGTATCGTGCGTCGCGCGGGGCTGCCCTATGCTGTGACGCAGGGTTTCTCGCCGCATATGCGTGTGGGTTTTTCGTCGGCGCTGCCCGTGGGCACGTCGTCGACCTGCGAGTGGTATGACCTGTTTATGACCGAGTTCGTCGCGCTCGACGAGGCCTTTGGGCGCCTGGCCGCGGCATCTCCGGCCGATTTGGCGCCCATCGAGGCCGCCTACATCGACGTGCGCACGCCGGCGCTGACGGCGCAGCTCACGCGCCTGTCGTACCGCATCGACCTGCACCTGGACCCTGAGTCACCCGTGAGCGCCGATGAGGTGCGCGCCGCGATTGACACGTTGCGTGCGGCCCACGGCATCGACTATGCGCGCGGCAAAAAGAGCAAGCGCCTGGACTTGGACCATACGCTCGTGGGCTACGAGCTTAAGGCGGGGGAGTGCCCGGACCATCTGGTGCTCATACTCGACACCCATGCCGACAACGAGGGCTCCATGCGTCCGGAGATTTTGCTTTCTGCTGCTGATGTTTTGTTGCAGGGCTTGACCCCGGGCGTCGATGCACCTATTGTTTCCACCGGTATGCAAGACCTCGTGACCATCTGCTCCTACGATGTCGAGCGTCAGAATCAAGCATGCGAAGACGACGAGGGCCGACTCGTCAGCCCCATACCTGTGCGAACTTGTGGATTTGCTCCACATACTCGTTGACGGGGGTATTATCGCCTGCTACTATATTCGGCTGTTGCACTAACTGATGCATGAAGGGCAAGTAAACATGTACGCAATCGTTAACACGGGCGGCAAGCAGTACAAGGTCGCCACCGACGATGTCATCACCGTCGAGAAGATCGAGGGCAATGAGGGCGACAAGGTCACCCTGCCGGTCATCTTCCTCAACGATGGTAAGAAGATCGTCACCGATCCCGACAAGCTGGCCAAGGCCAAGGTTACCGCTCAGATCGTTGAGCAGTTCAAGGGCGAGAAGCAGCTGGTCTTCAAGTTCCACAAGCGTAAGCGCTATCGTCGTCTGAAGGGTCACCGTCAGCAGCTCACCAAGCTGAAGATCGTGAAGGTTCAGGCTACCTCCCGCGCCAAGAAGGCTGTCAAGGCAGAGGCTGAGGCTGTTGCCGAGGCTCCCGTCGCCGAGTAGATTACACTCGTAACGAAAGAGTAGGTATACACAATGGCACACAAAAAAGGACTCGGTTCCTCCCGTAATGGCCGTGACTCCCGCGGTCAGCGCCTTGGCACGAAGCGCTTCGCCGGCCAGACGGTAACCACGGGCACGATTCTCGTCCGTCAGCATGGCACGCACATCCACCCGGGTGCGAACGTTGGCCGTGGCAAGGACGACACGCTGTTCGCGCTGGTCGACGGTACCGTTGAGTTCCACAAGGGTATCAAGCACAGGGTCAGCGTACGCCCGCTCGCGAACGCGTAATTCACCCTTCATAGAGCACATATGTGGGAGGCACTTGAGTTTTAGGATTCAAGGGTCTCCCTCTTTTTTGTAGGAGGCGATTCTGTTGTCACAGTTCACCGATATCAGCCGCATTAACGTTTGCGGCGGCGACGGCGGAGCCGGATGCATGTCGTTTAGGCGCGAGGCATTTGTTCCCAAGGGCGGCCCTGATGGCGGCGACGGCGGTCGTGGCGGCAATGTCGTCATCCAGGCCGATGCTCAGCTGTCTTCGCTGATCGATTACCGCTTTAAGCATCACTTCCGTGCCGAGCGCGGCACGCACGGCCAGGGCGCCCGTCGCAATGGCAAGAGCGGCGAGGACCTGATTTTGAAAGTTCCCATGGGCACCGTAGTCCGCGAGCTCGATCCCGAGACGCAGACCCCGATGTTCGAGATTGCCGACCTGGTGCACGATGGCGAGCGCGTTGTCGTGGCGCCCGGTGGGGCCGGCGGTCTGGGCAACACCCACTTTGTGACGTCGGTGCGCCGCGCGCCCGCGTTTGCCCAGCTGGGTGAGCCTGCCGAGGAGCACTGGATCGAGCTCGAGATGAAACTTATGGCCGATGCCGCGCTCGTGGGCTTTCCCTCGGTGGGCAAGTCCTCGCTCATCGCGCGTATGAGTGCCGCCCGTCCTAAGATCGCCGACTACCCGTTTACCACGCTCGTGCCCAATCTGGGCATGGTGCGTGCCGGCGAATATTCTTACGTCGTTGCCGACGTCCCTGGTCTCATCGAGGGTGCGAGTGAAGGCAAGGGCCTGGGTCACCAGTTCCTGCGCCATATTGAGCGCACTGCTTTGATCATGCATGTCGTTGATATGACGGGCGGTTTTGAGGATCGCGATCCGGTTGAGGACTATCGCATCATTAACCGTGAGCTCGAGCAGTATGGTGCCGAGCTCTCGGAGCGCCCGCAGATCGTTGTCGCCAACAAGTGCGATGCGCCGGGTACGGCCGACAAGATTGCCGACCTTAAGCGTGCGGCGCTCGACGACGGCCACATGTTTTTTGCCGTTTCCGCCGTTACGGGTGCCGGCCTCAACACGCTGATGCTTGCCGTGGGCGAGCAGGTGGCTAAGCTCCGCGCGGAGCTTGCGGTTTCCGATGAGCCTGTCGATTTGCGCGATGAGGAGTGGGAGCGTCGCCGTCTGCAGCGCGAGAAGCGCTTCCGCATTGTTGAGGAAGAGCCCGGTGCTTTCCGCGTGGTTGGTCGCGCGATCGAGCGCATGGTTATCCAAACCGACTGGGAAAACGAGGAAGCTGTCATCTACCTGCAGCATAAGTTTGCGCGCATGGGTGTCGACGATGCGCTCGAGAAGGCCGGCTGCCGAGCGGGCGATGAGGTTCGCATTTGCCAGCGCGCCTTTGACTTTGAGGGCGCCGAGGACTTCTCGGAATACGAGGACGAGCTCGAGGATGCTGGCGTTGAGGTTATTGACGTAGCGGCCGAGGATGCGGACGTGGCTCATGTCGCCGAGGGCTCCGAAGGCGCTACCGAAGTCGACGTTATTGAGACCCCGGAGGGCGAGTAAGCCATGTCGCTGCGCGGTGGAATCGGATTGCCAGAGCTGCCCATCAAGGATGGGCACGAGTTTCGGCTTGGCATTATGGGCGGCACCTTTGACCCGATTCATTACGGGCACTTGGTTACCGCCGAGCAGGCTCGCGAGTCGCTCGACTTGGACGCCGTGCTTTTTATGCCGGCCGGCTCTCCTGCCTTTAAGCTCGACAAACCGGTGACGCCTGCCGAGGACCGTTATGCCATGACGGTCCTCGCGACTGCCGCGAACCCGGCCTTTTTGGCAAGCCGCTTCGAGATCGATCGTGCCGGTGTCACCTATACAGCCGATACGCTGCGTGCCCTTCGCGAGTTTTACCCGCCACAGGTGAAGCTTTACTTTATTACGGGTGCCGATGCGATTATCGATATTGTGACCTGGCACAATGCTGATGAGATTGCCGAACTGGCAACCTTTATCGCTGCGACACGCCCCGGCTTTGACATCGATACGGCCCGGTCGAGGATTAAGGAATCGGGGCTGCCATTTGATGTGCGCTATATTCAGATTCCGGCGCTGGCGATTAGCTCGACCAACATTCGCAAGCGGGTTGCCCGCGGCATGAGCGTGCGCTATCTTACGAGCGAGTCCGTGCTCGGCTATATCCGTAAACGCGGCCTGTATGCCGATCTTGGGCAAGACGATTTTGATTGACGGGGGGAAACGTTGTCGGTAGAAGATCAGTTTGAGGGCGACGAGCGCGCGCTCTTGACGCGTATCCACGAGTTGCTCGATGTGCGCATGAAGGATAAGCGTAAGCGCTACGTGCATTCGCTCGGGGTTGCCGAGACGGCGCTGCACCTAGCCGAGGTATACGGTGTCGACCGCTTTGATGCCGCTGCCGCCGGCCTGATCCATGACTGGGACAAAGTGCTCTCCGACGACGAGCTGGTCACGCGCGCTCTGCATTATGGCATTAAGATTGCCGGCTCTCCGTCTGCCGCGACGCCGCTTTTGCATGGCCCGGTTGCCGCCTATGAGCTTCCGCAGCTTTTTCCCGAGCTGTCGCCGGCGGTCTTTCAGGCTGTCGACCGTCACACCGTGGGCGCTTGCGACATGACGCCACTCGATATGGTGGTCTTTGTGGCCGATGCCATCGAACCCAACCGCCACGGCGATTATGCCCATGCGCTGCGCAAGATGGTGGGGAAGTCCTCGCTCGACGAGTTGTTCTTCTCCTGTTTTGCGCAGGGTCTGGTCTATGTGATCCAGTCCGGGCGCTATCTTTATCCCACGGCTATTACGATTTACAACCATTACGCCCAGCTGCGCTAGTTCGGGCTGTCTAGAAAGAGGTATTCCATGGCCGATGAGACCATGACTGACGAGCAGATTCTTGAAGGTGCGGAGCACAAGAGTTTCGTGGCCACGTCCGACCGCACCGCCGCGACGCTCTCCGCTAGCGGTGTCGCCGCCGAGGATGTCGCCCGCGCCGCCGCGCAGGCCGCCTACGACAAGAAAGGCGAGGACGTTCAGGTGCTCGACCTGACTGAGCTTTCCGATGTTTGCGACTACTTTGTCCTTGTTACCGGCACCAACAACCGCCAGGTTGATTCCATCGTCGACGAGATTGAGGAGAAGGTCGCCGAGGCTTGCGGCGAGCACCCGTTTTCCATTGAGGGCCGCGAGCAGAAGACCTGGATGCTCATGGACTACGGTTCGGTTGTCGTCCACGTCTTCACTCCCGAGGCACGTGAGTTCTACCGCCTCGAAAAGCTCTGGGGCGACGCTCCCCAGCTCTCCCTGGACCTCCTCTAGTAGCTCATTTGGGACGGGGCTTTTTTAGCTACCCTCAAGTGTTTCGCCGGGCAGTCGCGTTTTTCCGCGGCCGCCCGGCTTTCTTTTTGCCCAAAAGTAGCTAATTTGGGACGGGGCTTTTTTAGCTACTACCTACCGTTCGCCGAACATCGCGATTTATAGCTCCCAGTACGTTTTTTTCTACTCTGGCTCGGGTAACGTAATTGTCATCTGTAGAGGAGGGGATGCGTATGACTCGGACTGCGCGAGAAATCTCTGTATATGGTTTTTACCATGTCGTCCAAAAGGGATGTGCCGACCAACTCATATTTGAGGATGACGAAGATCGGCTCTATCTGATTCGGCTGATTGCTTCGAAATGCCAGAAGTTTAAAGTGGATGTCATCGCGTGGTGCCTTATGGATAACCATATTCATCTTCTGCTTGACGACGAGCATGTTCATCTGAGCGATTGCATGCATTCGATTACGACGGCGTATGCCATGTATTTCAACTCAAAGACAGGCAGGAAGGGGCCTGTTTTCCAGGATCGATTTAAGAGTGTGCCGATCCTCGATGATGATCAGCTGCTCAACTGCGTGAGATACATTCACGACAATCCCGCGAAGGCGAGGATTGGGACCGCTTCGCTGTATCGATGGAGCAGCTTTCGCGAGTATATGGGATATCCGGGTATCTGCAAAACGGATTGCGTTCTCGGGTTGCTTGGTGACTCTCAGAGTTTTTTTGCCTTCAGCACCTCGGGTGAGCCCAATCGCTATTGCTTCCGTGACGGCGCTCATGTGAGCGACACAGATGCGCTGGAGTTTGCGCAGGCTCTTCTTAAGCCGTACGAGCCTCATCACCTTAAGGCTTTGCCAAAGGGGGCGCGCGATGCCTGCATTCGTACTTTGAAGAGCGAGGGCTTTTCGATTAAACAGATCGTTCGCCTTACGGGCATTGGACACTGCACCATACAAAAGGTCAAAGTCAAAAAATAGCTCATTTTGGACGAGGTCTGTGTTGCGACCGCGTCAGGTATGGGTTGGGTAGCTAATTTGGGACGGGGCTATTTTAGCTAACCCTACAAATCGGTTGAGTTTTATTTCGGCCCCGGGTAATTCACTGCCAGCTGAAGGGTAGCTAAAAAAGCCCCGTCCTAAATTAGCTACCCCGTACTACCCTGACAATCTAAAGTAGCTAAAAAAGCCCCGTCCCAAATTGACTAAAAAGCCCCGTCCCAAATTGACTACTTAGTGGGAGGAGAAGCGTGATTGGCGGCCGAAGGATAGGGCGGTGTCGCCGAACTTGTCTCGGACCGCGTCGATGGCGACGGAGAGGTCACGGCGGTCGCTGGATTGGGCTCCGCGGTCGTCGACTTCGCAAAACAGGTCGGTCTGTATGCCGCCTTGATGATTGAAGTCACTCATACCTATGCCGGCAAGGCGTACATGCATTCCTTCCTGCCAGATGTTGTCGAGCAACTCGATCGCTACCGCCACAAAGATGTTCTCGTCGTCGGTGGGATGGGGGAGTCGTCGCTGTGCCGAGCGACCGCTGCCGTACGAGTACTTAAGTTTGAGCGTCACCGTGGTGCCGGTAAGCCCCTGGCGGCGCAGGCGACGTCCGACGGATTCGCCCAATAGTGCAATCGCCGCTTCGATGTCCCCGCGCTCGGTCAAATCTTTCGCAAAGGTGCGCTCATTGCTTACCGACTTGACCTCACGCTTTTCATCGAGGCTCGTGACTTCGGAAACCTCGAGTCCCAACGCGCGTTGGCGCATACGTTCGCCGTTAACGCCAAAAATCGCAGACAGTGTGGATTCCGGTGCGCGCGACAGCTCGCCCAGCGTGTAAATCCGCATGCGGCGCAGCCGCTCCTCGGCCGAGCGCCCTATACCGCTCATGGCAGAAACAGGTAACGGTGCCAGAAAACGCTGCTCAGTTCCCGGGCGTACGACCGTAAGCCCAAACGGCTTGTCTCGCTCGCTTGCAATCTTGGCCACCGTTTTGTTGCAACCGACGCCGATGGAGCAGGTCACCCCCAGTGCCGCCACGCGATCGCTGATGCGTCGTACGACGAGCAGTGGGTCCTCGGGCGCAAAGCGGCCCGGCGTGATGTCGATAAAGGCCTCGTCAATGGACACGCGCTCAACGCGTGGTGTCTCGTCGGCAAGAATATTCATGACCTGTGCGCTGACCTCGTGGTAGCGATCGAAATGCCCGTGTGTCCAAATGGCCTGCGGACATAGGCGGCGTGCCTCGGCCGAGGGCATGGCGGAGTGCACGCCAAAGCGGCGTGCCTCGTATGAGCAGGTGGAGACGACGCCGCGCGATTCGGCGTCTCCGCCCACGATAAGCGGCTTGCCGCGCCACTCGGGATGATCGAGCATCTCCACGCTCGCAAAAAACGCATCGAGATCCATCAGACCCACCGCCGGACCCGTCCAGGGCGGCGGCATGACGCCCGCAGTATCCTCATAACCGTATGTATGTTCGCATCTTTTCATGGCATGAGTATACCGCGCAGCTCATGTGGGGTGCGTGGATGTGCTTGCAAATCGCGAATTCTTGTCTAAGATATGGATTTGCCTTCGACTACACCGAAGAAGTTGGTCTCACGGACTTCACCTGCCCGCGTCGATGGCGTATTATGTTCAACTGTTTGTTTGTAGTTGCAGCCTAAAGCTGCTTGGTTGGAGGAGTTTCCTTTGGCAGTCAAGATTCGCCTTGCTCGTCACGGCGCTAAGAAGCGTCCGTACTACCGTGTCGTCGTCGCCGATTCCCGCGCCCCGCGTGACGGTCGTATCATCGAGGAGGTTGGCCGCTACAATCCGATGACCACCCCCAAGACCATCAACCTCGATCTCGAGAAGATCGCTGACTGGCAGTCCAAGGGCGCTCAGCTCACCGACGCTGTCGCCGCCCTGGTCAAGGCCGCCAACGAGGGCGAGAAGACCGAGACCGTCGTCAAGAAGTCCAAGAAGCAGCTCGCCAAAGAGGCCGAGGCCGCTAAGGCTGCCGCTGAGGCCGCTGAGGCCGCTGAGGGCGCCGAGGAGTAAATCGTGCCTGAGGTTGACGCTGCACAGCTCGAGGGTGAGGCAATGCTCTCAGATCGCATCGCCGATCTCGTCGAATATCTCGTTGTTCAGATCGTCGACGACCCGGATTCCGTGAGCCTGGAAGTTATCGATGGTGACGACGCCTCAACTATTGAGGTTTCGATCGCCGAGGATGACGTCGCTAAGGTCATCGGCCGTCGCGGCCGTACCATCAAGGCCATTCGCACGCTCGCCCGTGCACTGGCCGCTCGCCTCGACACTTCCGTCGAGGTAGAGGTTCTGGGCTAGGACCTTGAGGTCCCAGTACAAAAACATCGCCCGTGTGGTTAAGCCGCACGGAAGGAAGGGGGAGGTCCTCGCGCAGCCGCTGCGGGGGCTTCCTTCTGTATTGGAGCCGGGTATGCGCGTCGCCCTGACGCCACCGGCGCTCAAGCGTGACCGCTTTTGCACGGTTATATCCGTTACCGATACGGGCGATGGCGATCTGGTTTTGTTTGAGGGCATTGACGACTTGACGGCCGCCGAGGGCATCACGGGTTGTTTCGTTCTGGCGAACCGTGATGACTTTGAGCTCGATTCACTCGATGCCGCCTATACCGACCTTATGGGTCGCGAGGTGGTTGACGAGCGTTTTGGGTCGCTCGGAACGATCGTTGAGATTATGTCGACGCCCGCCAACGACGTTTGGGTTGTCGAGGGTGATCGGTATGGCGAGGTGCTGATTCCCGCGATCGAGCAAGTTGTGCTCGATCTTCCCGATCGGGGAGCAATATCCGTCCACGTTATGGACGGCTTGATCGATATGGACAAGTAGGGAGGACAACATGCTGATCGAGACCCTTTCGGTCTTTCCCGAGATGTTTGAGCCCGTTATGTCCACATCGATCTTGGGCCGTGCCCGCAAGGCCGGCCTTTTTGATTTTAAGGCGTATAACCTGCGCGACTGGACGCACGATCGCCGCCGTACCGTCGATGACGAGCCGTACGGCGGCGGTCAGGGCATGCTCATGAAGGTCGAGCCCATCGCTGAGGCCATCGAGGCCATCAGCTCTGAGGGTCCCAAGCCTACCGTGGTGTTCTTTACGCCCTGCGGTGAGCCTTTTACGCAGCATGTAGCCGAGCGCCTGCTCCAAAGCGAGCGCCTGCTGTTTGTGTGCAGCCGTTACGAGGGTGTCGACGAGCGCGCATATGCGTATGCCGATGAGCGCCTGTCGATCGGCGACTATGTGCTCACGGGCGGCGAGCTGCCTGCTATGGTTGTTGCTGACGCCGTCGTGCGTCTGATTCCCGGCGCGCTTGGTGACGAGATGAGCAACGTTGACGAATCATTCTCGACCGCCGAGGACGGTGGGCTGCTCGAGTACGCGCAGTACACCCGTCCTGCCGAGTTTAACGGCGAGGGCGTGCCTCCCGTGCTTGTAAGTGGTGACCACGCCAAGGTTGACGCTTGGCGCCGCAAGAACGCCATCGAGCGCACCTGTCGCTGGCGTCCCGACTTAATTGAGACGGCGCGGCTTACGCCCCAGGAGCGTGCGTACGCGCAGGAGATTTTGGACGCTTCGTATTCGCAGAGCGAGGAGTGAGAATGGTTCCGTCGCAGCATTCCATGCTAAAGGGCGCGTTTGAGTGGGTCGTGGTCGTCGCGATCGCACTCGTGGCCACCTTCTTGATTCGCACCTTTGTGGTCGAGCCCTTTGTGGTGCCCACCGGTTCCATGGAGTCCACTATCGAGATTGGCGACCAGATCCTGGCGCAAAAGGTGACGCTTGAGCTCGGCCAGCCTGTCAAACAGGGCGATATTGTGGTGTTCCACAACCCCGATGGCACCTCTGAGCACGATGTGCTCGTCAAGCGGGTCATCGCTACGGCCGGCCAGACGGTCAACCTGCAGGACGGCAAGGTGGTCGTTGACGGCCAAGCGCTCGACGAGGACTATGCGACGGGCATGAGCTGGCCACTGTCGGTCCAGGCGCCTGGTGCTCAGGTGAGCTATCCCTACATCGTCCCCGACGGGTGCGTGTGGGTGATGGGCGACAACCGCGAGAACTCAGCCGACTCACGCTACTTTGGTCCCGTCGATCGCTCTGATTTGATCGCTGTGGCGCTTGTGCGCTACTGGCCGCTCAACCGCATCGGCGCTATCGACTAAAAACCGCTATAGTACAGTACCTAACCGTGTAATCGTTTCGACGAGGGGATATTAGAGGCATGAACGCTTCATCGCTTTCCTTCCAAGACATCATCCTGCGCCTCCAGCAGTACTGGGGCGAGCAGGGCTGCGTCATTATGCAGCCCTATGACTCCGAGGTCGGTGCCGGTACCTTCCATACCGCGACCACGCTGCGCTCGCTCGGTCCTGCCGAGTGGCGCACCTGCTATGCGCAGCCCTGCCGCCGTCCCGCCGACGGCCGCTACGGCGAGAACCCCAACCGCATGCAGCACTACTATCAGTTCCAGGTGCTCATCAAGCCCTCGCCGGTCAACGCTCAGGAGCTTTACCTGGGGTCTCTTGCCGCCATTGGCCTGGACCCCAACGACCATGACGTCCGCTTTGTCGAGGACGACTGGGAGAGCCCGACGCTCGGTGCCTGGGGCCTTGGCTGGGAGGTCTGGCTCAACGGCATGGAGGTCACACAGTTTACGTACTTCCAGCAGGTGGGCGGCATCGAGGTCGACCCCGTGCCCGTCGAGATCACCTACGGCCTGGAGCGCATCGCAATGTACGCCCAGGGTGTCAACTCCGTCTACGACCTGGTGTGGAGCTATCTGCCCGACGGCACGCCCATGACCTACGGTGACGTGTTCCTGGAGAACGAGCGCGAGTTTAGCGCCTACAATTTTGAGGTCGCTAACGTCGAGATGATGCGTCAGAAGTTTGACGACTACGAGTCCGAGTGCCACTCCTGTCTGGAGCGCAAGCTGCCGCTGCCCGCATACGACTGCGTCATGAAGTGCAGCCATGCCTTCAACCTGCTCGATGCCCGCGGCGCCCTGTCCGCAGTCGAGCGCGCCAACTACATCCTGCGCGTCCGCGCCGTCGCCAAGGCGTGCTGCGAGGCCTATATGGCCGAGGTCGCCGGAGTTAACGAGAATGCCGACCAGGAAGGCGAGGTGGCGTAAGCCATGGCAGACGCTAAGGATTTCCTGTTTGAGATCGGTACGGAGGAAATGCCCTCCGCACCGCTGAACAATGCCGTCAAGCAGCTTGGCGATATGATCGCCAAGGGCCTCGACGAGGCCGGCCTGGCCCATGGCGAGGTCCGCGTGATCTCGAGCCCGCGTCGTCTGGCTGCGCTCGTGACCAACGTCGCCACCGCTACCGATGAGGTCCACGAGGTCAAGCGCGGCCCTGCGGCAAACATTGCCTTCGATGCCGACGGCAACGCCACCAAGGCCGCTCAGGGCTTCGCCCGCAAGTGCGGTGTGGCTGCCGAGGACCTGATCCGTCGTGAGGACACCGACGGCCGCGAGTACGTGTTCGCCGAGAAGAACATTCCCTCCGTGCCGGCTACCCCTATTCTGACGGCCCTGTGCGAGAAGACGATCGCAGGCCTGCAGTGGCCCAACTATCGCAGCCAGCGCTGGGGCCACGAGCACGCTACGTTTGTGCGTCCGGTCCGTTGGATCTGCTGCCTTCTGGGCGAGGACGTTGTGCCCGTGACGTTTGCCGATGTGACGAGCGGCAATACCACGCGCGGACATCGCGTGCTGGGCGCCGGTGACCATGTTGTCGCCAGCCCCGCCGTCTACGAGCAGGTGCTCGAGGACGCCGGCGTGCTTTCTGCCGAGCGTCGTCGCGAGGCCATCCTTGCCGGTATTGCCGAGGTCGAGGCCGCTCGCCCTGGCTGCCATGTCGACACGCCCAAGAAGGTCTTCGAGGAGGTCATTAACCTCTGCGAGTGGCCGACGGTGCTCGTCGGCACCTTCGACGAGGAGTTCCTCAAGGTCCCGCACGAGATCATCTGCGAGTCCATGCTCACCAACCAGCGCTACTTCCCGATCTATGACGGCGAGGGCAAGCTCACGCGTGAGTTCGTGGTCGTCTCCAACAGCAAGCCCGAGAATGCCGATCGTGTGATCGACGGCAACGAGCGCGTCGTGCGCGCCCGTCTGGACGATGCCAAGTTCTTCTACGAGGAGGACCTGAAGATCTCCCTCGACGAGTTCCGTGAGCGTCTGGCCAAGGTTGCCTTCCAGGAAAAGCTCGGCAGCGTGCTCGCCAAGTCCGAGCGCATTGAGCAGCTCGCGCTCGCTATTGCCCGCGAGGCCCATCTGGGCGCCCACCTCGCTGCCGATGCCGCTCGCGCCGCGCACCTGTGCAAGGCCGACCTGGTTTCCAACGCCGTCGTCGAGTTTACGAGCCAGCAGGGCGTGATGGGTGGCTATTACGCAACTGCGATGGGGGAGAACGACGAGGTCGCCCACGCCATTCGCGATCACTATCGTCCCCGCTTTGCCGGCGATGAGCTGCCCGAGGGCACCGCTGGCTGCATCGTGGCCTGTGCCGACAAGCTCGATACCATTGCCGGCATCTTTGCCATCGGCGAGCCCCCGACCGGCTCTTCCGACCCGTACGCGCTGCGTCGCGCCGCTATCGGCATTATCAACATCCTGCGCGATCGTCTGCCGATCGACCCCACGACGCTCATCGACTTTGCCCTTGAGCTCTATAGCGAGCAGGGCATCGAGTTCGACGCCGCCGAGGTCGCCCAGCAGGTCCGTGACTTCTTCCACGGCCGTCTGGTGAGCATGGCCCGCGACGAGAAGATTCCGGCGGATACCGTCGCCGCCGTCTCCGCGGTGCACATCATCGCTCCGTCCGTCTTCTTCGCCCGCTGCGCCGCGCTCGACGAGGCCCGCAAGAACGATGCCGAGACCTTCGACAACCTGGCTACTGCCTATGCCCGCGCCGCGCACATCTCCAAGCCCGAGCTGGGTATGGAGTACGATCGCAGCCTGATGGGTGAGGCCGAGCTCGCGCTTGCCGATGCCTCCGAGGCTGCTCAGATCGCTGTCGATGGCGCCCTTGCTGCCGAGGATTACCCGGCCGCATTTGCCGCCCTTGCCGCCCTGCGTGCCCCCATCGACCGCTTCTTCGACGAGGTTATGGTCATGGACAAGGACGAGCAGCTCCGCGATAATCGCCTTAAGCTGCTCAACCGCTTCGAGGCCGTTTTCTCTGGCATCGCCAACATCGGTGAGCTTGCCCGCAAAAAGTAAGCCAGCCTGCGCATAAGCGCAAAAGGAGCCCCGCATGGATTGCCCGGTCACCGCACGTCCCACCGTTATCGTTATCTCCGACTCGCTCGGTGATACCGCTTGTGAGGTGGTGCTTGCGGCGTCCGGGCAATTTGATGAAGGGGCTTTTCGTCTCTTGCGCTTGCCCAAAGTGAACTCGGTGGAGCAGGTCAAGTCGTTTGTGGGCCCGCGCGTCGATGCGGACCATCGTGATATCGCCGTGTTCCACACTATCGTCGATCCGGCGCTTCGCGCCCGCGTGCTCGATTACCTGGGTATGCTGCATATCCGCTCTGTCGACCTGATCGGTCCGACCCTTGCCGTGCTGTCGTCGCTCATCGGTGTGCCGCCCAAGGGCGTTGCGGGCGTTATTCACAAAACGGATGACCGCTATTTCCACCGCATTGAGGCTATGGAGTATTTCGTTGAGCACGATGACGGGCGCGGTTGCGACGACCTTTCGGGGGCCGATATCGTGCTGCTGGGCGTGTCGCGTACGTCCAAAACGCCGCTGTCGATGTATTTGGCCTATCAGGGTTACAAGGTCGCAAACGTTCCGCTGGCGCACGGCATGGAGCCGCCGAAGTCGATTTACGAGGTCGACCCGATGCGCCTGTTCGGCCTGATTTCGACCGTTGACGTAATTTCTGAGATTCGCGACAGCCGCTTGGGCGATGACTACGCCCGCGCCGTCGCCGGTTCCTATGCCGAGCCCGAGAGTGTGCGCAGCGAGCTTGAGGAAGCCCGTGCCCTTATGAAGCGCCTAGGCTGCTTTGTGGTGCGTACCGACGGTAAGGCGATTGAGGAGAGTGCATCCGAGATCATCGGTCATTTGGAGGAAATCCAAGAAGCTCGAGCCCGTCGTGCCGCTCGCCGAGCCCAACAAAAGTAGCTAATTTGGGACGGGGCTTTTTTAGCTACCCCGGCTGAGGCCGCGAGCTTTTTGGCCGATTGCCGACGGGGTAGCTAAAAAAGCCCCGTCCCAAATTAGCTACTTATGGTAAAGCGATTTAGCAAAGTTCTTTCAGTTAACCTGCAAGTCTCGTACACTGGTATCTTCATAAGGTAACCACCTTTATCTACCGTTTACCGTCAGTTTTACCACGTTTACCAAACCTCGCACCCTCTACGCAAGCACTTCCAATACCCGCCGTATAGTACCCTCACGGCTCGCATCCGGCGGGTCGATTCGTTACCACGGTCGTGCGCGACAGCGCATGGAAGGGGAGTATCGTGAGCGATTGCAAGAGGGTTTACCGTTTTGGAACCGACGCCCAGGGCACCTGTGTCACTGAGGGCGACAAGTCCATGAACTTCGTGCTTGGCGGCAAGGGTGCAAATCTTGCCGAGATGAGCCGCATCGGCCTGCCGGTTCCCGGTGGCTTTACCATTACCTGCCAAACCTGTGTCGAGTACTCCGGTGCCGGCAACGTGTGGCCCGAAGGCGCACTCGATGAGATCGTTGCCGCCGAGGCCGATCTCGAGGCCCGCTGCGGCAAGAAGCTTGGTGACGCATCCGACCCGCTGCTCGTGTCGGTTCGCTCGGGTGCTCCGTTCTCCATGCCCGGCATGATGGACACGGTCCTCAACTTGGGCCTTAACGACGACTCCGTTCTGGGCCTCATTACCCAGACGCAAAACCCGCGTTTTGCCTGGGATAGCTACCGCCGCTTTATCCAGATGTTCTCCAACGTCGTTATGGGTGTCGATGCCGACTTGTTTGAGAACGCCCTGACCCAGGCTCGCTTGGTCGCCGGCGTTCGCGTCGATTCCGAGCTTTCGGCCGAGGACCTGCAGGAGCTCGTCGAGACCTTCAAGGGCATCTTCTCCGAGAACGTCGAGGCTGCCCTGTATCCCGAGCTCGAGGTTGTCGACGGCAAGCCCGTCTTCCCGCACGATCCGGAGCTCCAGCTGCGCCTTGCCATCCAGGCCGTCTTTGGCAGCTGGATGAACGAGCGCGCCTGCATCTACCGCAAACAGCATGGCATTTCCGACGAGCTCGGTACCGCCGTCAACGTCCAGGCCATGGCTTTTGGCAACAAAGGCGAGACCTCTGCGACCGGCGTCGCCTTTACGCGCAATCCGGCCGATGGCACCAAGGAGTTCTACGGTGACTTTTTGGTTAACGCCCAGGGTGAGGACGTCGTCGCCGGCATCCGCAACACTGAGCCCATCGCCGACCTCAAGACCACCCCGGGCCTCGAGTCCGCTGGCGAGGAGCTCGAGCGCGTTTTCCTGACGCTCGAGGATCATTACCGCGATATGTGCGATATCGAATTCACCATCGAGCAGGGTAAACTTTGGATGCTTCAGACCCGCGTGGGCAAGCGCACCGCTACCGCCGCGCTGCGCATCGCTATCGAGATGGTCGAGGAGGGCCTCATCACCCGCGAGGAGGCCGTGAGTCGCATCGATCCGGCGCAGCTCGACCAGCTTCTGCATCCGCAGTTCGACTCCTCCAAGAAGTACGAGGCCCTGGCCTGCGGCCTTAACGCCAGCCCCGGCGCCGCCGTAGGCGAGGTCGTGTTCTCGAGCGACGATGCCGTCGCGCGCGCCAACGAGGGCCACAAGGTCATTCTGGTTCGCTGGGAGACCAACCCCGATGACTTGAAGGGCATGGTCGCTGCCGAGGGCATCCTTACCAGCCACGGCGGCAAGACGAGCCATGCCGCCGTTATCGCCCGCGGTATGGGTACGCCCTGTGTCTGCGGCGTTGAGCGCTTCCATATTGACGCCGCCGAGAAGGTCGTGCGCATCGAGGGCAGCGACCGTGTGCTTCACGAGGGCGACATCATCTCCATCGACGGCACCCAGGGTATTGTCGTCGATGGCGCCGTCGATCTGGTCTCCGCCGAGCTCACCGGCGACCTGGACACCATCCTGTCCTGGGCCGACGAGATCCGTCTGGACGAGACCGACGGTCACGCCAACCACGTGCGCGTCAACGCCGACAACCCCGAGGATGCCGCGCTCGCACTCGAGTTTGGCGCCGAGGCCATCGGCCTGTGCCGCACCGAGCACATGTTCCTGGGCGACCGCAAGAACATCATCCAGAGCTTTATCCTGTCCGACGACGAGGCCGTAAGGCAGCAGGCCCTGGCCGACCTGCTCAAGGTTCAGACCGAGGACTTTCTGGTGATGTTTAAGACCATGTCCGGTCGCGATGTGGTCGTTCGCCTGCTCGATCCGCCGCTGCATGAGTTCCTGGATAATCCTCGCGAGCTCGAGGTCGCCATCACCAAGAAGGAAGCCGCCGGCGCCAGCGAGGAAGAGCTTGCCACCCTGCGTGCCCGCCTGCGTCGAATCGACGGCATGGTTGAGTCCAACCCGATGCTCGGCTTGCGCGGTGTGCGCCTGTCCGTTGTCTTTGGCGATCTGCCGCTCATGCAGGTTCGCGCCGTCGCCACGGCTGCTGCCCGCCTTATCAAGGAGGGCGTCGACCCGCGCCCCGAGATCATGGTCCCGCTCGTTTCCATCACAGCCGAGCACGTCCAGACCCGCGAGGTCATCGAGCGCGTGATCGCCGAGGTATCCGCCGAGGAGGGCGTCGAGCTCAATATTCCCGTGGGCACGATGCTCGAGCTGCCGCGCGCCTGCATGGTCGCCGACGAGATCGCCCACCATGCCGACTTCTTCTGCTTTGGCACCAACGACCTCACCCAGACAACCTTCGGCTTCTCGCGCGACGACGCCGAGGCCAAGTTCATCCCGCTGTACATGCACAAGAAGATCCTGAAGGATAATCCCTTCGAGACCATCGACGCGGCGGTGCTCGAGCTGGTGCGTATGGCAGTCGAGAAGGGTCGCGCCGCCAACCCCGACATGCACTTTGGCGTGTGCGGCGAGCACGGCGGCGACCCCAAGTCCATCAAGGGCCTGTTCAACGTGGCCGATGTGGACTACGTGTCCTGCTCGCCCTATCGCGTGCCCCTCGCACGACTGGCTGCCGCCCAGGCCAAGCTCGATGCCAAGCGTTCCGCCTAGCGTTTAGTGTATAGACCCCTAGCGTAGCCCCCTTCATGCCGCCCGTCTCATTTGTGAGGCGGGCGGTTATCATGTGCGGGTTTTGTCTTTTTGTCTGCGAAAAAAATTGTTCTTGCAGCAGAAACCCGCGCGTGTATACTCGAATACGTTTGTTCAACTACGTGCCGGCCAAGGTGGTACGGCACCTCTAGAAGAGTAAGGAATTGCACATGGATTACATCCGCGCAATCGAGCGTCAGCAGATCCGCGAGGACATCCCGCAGGTCCGCGTTGCCGACAACGTCAAGGTTCACTACCGCATTAAGGAAGGCGACCGCGAGCGCATCCAGGTTTTCCAGGGTGACGTTATCCGCATGGCCGGCGCCGGTGCCCGTGAGACCTTCACCGTCCGCAAGATTTCCTTCGGTGTCGGTGTTGAGCGTACCTTCCCGCTTCACAGCCCCAAGATCGCCAAGCTCGAGGTCGTCCGTCATGGTCGCGTCCGTCGCGCCAAGCTGTACTACCTCCGCGACAAGGTGGGCAAGGCTGCTCGCATCCCCGAGAAGCGCTAAGAAGATCGCAGCGTCTGTCCACTCGTTTGGACACAAGGGTCACCTTCGGGTGGCCCTTCTTTTTATCTGATTTCCATGCAAGGAGGGCCTGGTATGGCCAATATGACGAGCTCGATTTCGGCATCGCAGGTTGCCGGCGAGCTGGCGAGTGCCACGTTCGAGGAGATTCCCGCCCTCGTGGAGCACTATCGCGAGGATCCGCGCCAGCAGGTGATCAAGGCTTGCGAACGCGCACTTAAGCGCCATGCCAAGGAACTTTCCGAGCGCGAGCGCGTCAACGGCATGTACGAGCTTATGCATGAGCTCGGCGGCGATGGCGTGGTCGTTGGTGTTGACGAGGTGGGGCGCGGCTCTGTCGCCGGCCCGTTGACGCTCTGCGCTGTCTGCCTTCCCATGGAGCCGCGCGTTTGGGGCATTAACGATTCCAAAAAGCTCACGCCTGCCCGTCGTGAGCTGCTCTCGGTGCAGATTGCCGAGGTGGCTACGGCCATTGGTTTTTGCCATATCGCGCCTGCGGACATCGATGAGATGGGCATGGCCCGCGCCATCCGCACTGCCGTCGCGGGCGCGGTGGCGGATACGGGGCTCGAGCCCGATTGCGTGCTTATGGACGGCAACCCTTTGGGCGCCGTTCCTAACGAGCGCGATGTGGTCAAGGGCGATGCCAAAATCGCCTGCATCGCCGCTGCTTCCATTATGGCCAAGGTCACGCGTGACGAGATGATGGTCGAGTACGATGCCGAGTATCCCGAATATCATCTTGCTGAGTCAAAGGGCTATGCGAGCCCCGAGCACATTGAGGCTATTCGTAAACATGGCCTTTCTCCGTTGCATCGTGTGAGCTTCTGCGGAAATTTTTTGCAGACGGAGCGTCTTTTTTAAGGCAAATATGGAGACAGGGACTTCTGGGATTTTATAAACCAGCTGGTGGGGACCGCATGCAACGCAATTGTTGCATGCGGTCCCTTTTTTGTTTGTTTTTGGTTGGACTTTGGTTTTCTTTTGGTACTTACCCGCAAGAAAGGCGGCCTCATGATCGGGTCAATATCGTGCGCGGGAAAGGAGACCCCATGTGCGCCGCAAGTGCAAAGAGCAAGACGCAACAGCTCAAAGAGCTTTGGGAGAACGGGGAGATTGATTGCGCGTCGATTACGCCTGGGTTCATTAAGGGCCTCAGTCCTCGAGAACTGGGCATGCTGGGCGAGCTTATTGCAATCGATTACTTTCGCGAGCGCGGTTATGCCCTCTTGGAACAGGGCTACCGGTGTCCCGAGGGCGAGGCCGATCTGGTACTGCTTGATGAACTTGATGATGTCGTGGTGATGGCTGAGATCAAGACAAGGCGCGTCGCCCTAGATTGCAACACGCGGGTCTTTCCCGAGGAGGCGGTGGACGCCCAAAAGCAGCGTCGCTACCGCCGTATCGCGAGTTGTTACCTTATGGATCACTATCCCCTTAGGGCGATTCGCTTCGACGCGGTGGGCGTTACTATCCGCGGCGGTCATATTGCGGAGATTGAGCATCAATACAACGCATTCGATTGGCAGGTATCGTGATGGCGTTTGACACCTTTGCCGTCCACGCTGCATGTATTCGTGGCGTCGAGGCGATTCCCGTCACGGTCGAGGTCTCGCTTGCCGGCGGTATTCCGGGTATCCAAATGCTTGGCATTCCAAGTATGGAGGTGATGGAGTCGCGTGGCCGCATACGCTGCGCAATGCGCTCGGCGGGATTTGAGATTCCACGAGCGGGCATTACCGTCAACTTGGCTCCGGGCGACATCCGTAAAACGGGCAGTGGTTTTGACCTGCCGATTGCCATCGCGGTACTGGCGGCCGATGGGCAGATTCCCCGCGACCATCTAGACCATTGCCTTATTGCCGGTGAGCTCGGGCTGGATGGTAGCGTGCTGCCCGTAAAAGGCGAGGTTGCGTTTCAGTTGTTGGCGCGTGATATGGGCCTGTCCTTTATCGCAGGAAGGTCGGATCAACATGTACCGCTTGCCGGTGTGGACTGTGGCTTTATCGACCATCTGTCTCAGCTCGCCCGCGGTATGGGCGAGGCGGCTCGGCATTATCTGGATTCCGAGGGTGTCGAGGCGTCGTTTGAGCCAGAACTTGATTATGCCGATGTGCTGGGGCAGGAGGTTGCCAAGCGCGGCATTGCGCTCGCGGCGGCGGGGGAGCTCGGCCTGCTTATGATTGGCTCGCCGGGTTCGGGCAAGACCATGCTCGCACGCCGCATGACGGGTATCTTGCCCGAGCTTTCTCTCGAGGATCAGCAAGAGGCGCTGTGCATCCATTCGGTCTTGGGCGAGAGCATCGATGGTTTGCTGGCGGGACACCGGCCGTTCCGTAGCCCCCACCACAGCATTTCGACTGCGGGCCTTATTGGCGGCGGACGGCCGGTGCACCCGGGCGAGATTAGCCTAGCACACGGCGGCGTGCTCTTTTTAGACGAGCTTGCCGAGTTTCCCAACAGCGTGCTGCAGACACTCCGTCAGCCCATAGAGCGCGGCTACGTCAAGATCGTACGCGTCGATGGGGCTTTCACGTTTCCCTCGAGGTTCCAGCTGCTTGCCGCGAGCAATCCCTGTCCCTGCGGATTTTTGGGCGATCGCGAGGTACCGTGCCGCTGCTCGGCTTCGATGGTTGAGCGCTATCGGTCTAAGCTACGTGGTCCCTTGGCCGATCGTATTGACCTTATGATTGACGTGACCCGACCCGACCCGCAGGTAATTATCGAGGGTGCCGAGGGTATGTCGTCAGCTGAACTACGTGACTATGTTGTGCGGGGTCGGGCATTTCGTGCCTGGCGTGAGTCCCGTATGGACGATGCAGATGCCGAGGCCGAGGACGATGAGTCACGTTCCATCGACGGCGTCGTTTCGACCTTTGCGCTCGATGGGGCAGCGGAAAAGTGCGTGCTCGGCCTGTCGAGGCGCACACATCTCACAGGGCGCGGCATCGTGCGCTTGGTGCGTATCGCGCGCACGATTGCCGATGTTGCCGAAAGTGAGCGGGTAACCCAAGACCACGTGCTCGAGGCGGCGATGTACCAGGGGAGGAGGGACCAGTAATGCCCGAGGAGACTTTTGAGCTGCATCCCGGTGATGCGTTGTATCCAGCTACCGTTTTGGAGCTCTCCGATGTACCCCAGACGCTTTATGTGCGTGGCGACCCCGCCGCACTGTCGACGCCCTCGCTCTCCATCATCGGCGCTCGCAAGGCCTCGCCGTACGGCCTTGCCGTGGCAGAGCTGGCCGCGAAAGTTGCGGTCGAGGCGGGGGTGACGGTGGTCTCGGGCGGTGCGGTCGGCTGCGACCAGGCCTCGGGTTGGGCCGCGGTCAACGCTGGTGGCAGGCACGTCGTGGTGTTGGGTACGGGCGCCGACGTGGTTTACCCGCGTTCGAGTGCAGGGCTCATCGCGCGCACGATCGATACGGGCGGCGCGGTCGTGTCCATCTCGCCTTGGGGTATGGGGCCACGCAAGTTTGCCTTTCCGCGGCGTAACCGGGTGATTGCCGCGCTTTCGCAGGCGCTCTTCGTGTCGGAGGCCGGCATGCCCTCGGGCACGTTCTCGACAGCGGAGGCCGCCATGGACCTGGGGCGCGAACTGCTCGCGGTACCGGGCTCCATTTTGTCACCAGAGTCGCGTGGGACCAACTACCTCATCGCCAACGGGGCATGCTGCATTGTTGACGAGGAGTCTATTGAGATGGCCATCTCGCGAATATACGGCACCCTGCGCTATTCGCGTCCCGATGCGCCCGGTATCGCCGATCTGGACCCCACGCAGCAGGCCGTGATGCACGCGCTCATTGCCTCGCCGCTCAAGGTCGATGACATTGCCGCGCTCGTCTCCCTCGATGCCGTCGGCGTGCTCAAACTCCTGGGCTCACTCGAGCTCGAGGGACTCATCGAGCGCATGATGGATGGAAGGTATGCGCCCTCAAAGTTTGCGCTTCACGCTCAGACGCCCTTCGGTCACAATGGAAAGCGTGTCAATTAGAAAGGTGTTTGCAGATGCTGTTTGATCAAGTGACGGTTATCGGTGGCGGTCTGGCGGGATCGGAATGCGCGATTCAGCTGGCAGATCGCGGGTTTGCCGTAAAGCTGTGCGAGATGCGGCCGCTGGTGACCTCTCCTGCCCACCATACCGATCACTTGGCGGAGCTCGTCTGCTCCAATTCGTTTAAGTCGACCCGACCCGATTCCGCCGCCGGCCTGTTGAAGGCCGAACTCGAGCGTATGGGTTCGGTGCTGCTCGACTGCGCTCATCGCGCTGCCGTTCCCGCTGGTGGCGCCTTGGCGGTCGACCGTGTTAAATTCTCCGAGCTCGTCGAGGCCGAGGTTGCCGCCCGTCCCAATATCGAGGTCGTTCACGGCGAGGTCACCCAGATTCCCGAGGGCCATGTGGTTATCGCCGCGGGTCCCTTGTGCTCGCCGGCGTTGAGCGGGGAGGTCATGAAGCTCGTCGGTGGTGATTCCCTGGCGTTCTTTGACGCCGCGGCCCCGATTGTCGATGCCTCGACGCTCGATATGGATGTGCTGTTCTCGCAGTCGCGCTACGAGGAGCAGGGGAGTGGCGACTATCTCAATGCCCCGCTCAACAAGGAGGAGTACGAGGCCTTTATCGAGGCACTTACCACGGCCGATCGCGTGGTGCTCAAGGACTTTGAGGGCGGGGACCTCTTCCAGGCCTGTCAGCCTGCCGAGGAGGTTGCGCGCACGGGCAAGGATGCCATCCGCTTTGGCGCTATGAAGCCCGTCGGGCTCACCGACCCGCGCACCGGTCGCCGTCCCTGGGCGGCGATTCAGCTGCGCGCCGAGAACAAGGAAAAGACCGCCTATAACCTGGTTGGTTTTCAGACCAACCTGACCTTCGGCGAGCAGAAGCGCGTTTTTCATATGGTTCCCGGTCTGGAGAATTCCGAGTTTTTCCGCTATGGCGTCATGCATCGCAATACCTTTGTCGATGCTCCCCATGTGCTCGATGGGACCTTCGCCGTGCCCGGCACGGGCGTGCGCCTTGCCGGACAGATTACCGGTACGGAGGGTTACATGGAAGCGGTCGCGACGGGTCTCCTCGCTGCGCTCAATACCTATGCCGAGGCTATCGAGGTTGCTCCTGTCGAGCTGCCGCGCGTGGGCGCTCTCGGCGCGCTCGTGGGCTATGCGACCGATCCTGCTACGGTCGGATATCAGCCCATGCATGTTAATTTTGGCCTGGTGCCTCCCCTCGAGGACGGTAAACGCCGCAGCAAACGTGAGCGCTATCAGGCCTATGCGGATCGCGCCCTTAAGGCCCTGGATTCCTATCTGGAATCGCGCTCCGACTTGTTTGGAGGCGACCGGTCATAGCCTTTGACCTGTACGGTGCCGTCGACTCGTTCATAGCCTATATTGCACGCGTCGAGGGGCTTTCTTCTAACACTGTTATCGCTTACGGCTCTCGTCTGGAGCGTTTTGCCGCTTGGTGCGAGCGTGGGGATATCGATGCACGCACGGCGGACGTACGTACCGTTCGTATGTATCTGGCGGAGCTGTCGCGCGAGCAGGTGGCGCCCAGGACGATTGCGGCGCACCTGTCTGCCATTCGTTCGTTCTATCGATGGATGGCTGCCGAGGGTCTTATCGATGGAGACGCTGTCTCTGCGATTGCCTCGCCCAAGCTTCCACGCGATTTGCCCGGAGTGCTGACCACCCAGCAGGTTAAGGCACTGCTTGCATCGCCAGACGTTTCAACGCCTGCGGGACTGCGCGATGCGGCGATGCTCGAATTGCTCTATGCATCTGGGGCTCGCATCTCTGAGCTTGCGGCACTCAATGTTGAGTCCATTGCTTGGTCCGAGCGAACGCTGCGGCTTTGGGGTAAGGGGAGCAAGGAGCGTATCGTGCCCCTGTATCGGCGTGCTCTCGATGCGACCCGCCGCTATATTGAGGAAGGAAGACCGGAGCTTCTTGCTCAGGCAAAGCGTGGCGACGGTACGAACGGTGTGCATCCGCTGTTTATCTCGGCACGCGGCAGCCGTATGAGCGCCGCCATGCTTAGGCGACGGTTTCATATGTTGGCGACGCTTGCGGGTATCCCTTCCGATATCGCCCCGCATGCGATGCGCCATACTTTTGCGACCGATTTGCTCGAGGGCGGAGCGGACTTGCGCTCTGTCCAGGAGTTGCTGGGGCATGCAAGCTTGTCCACCACGCAGATTTATACGCATCTCACGCCCGATCGGCTCAAACGCGCCGTTACCCAAGCCCTTCCGCGCGGCGAATAAGGCAGGAGATGGGTTCTATCCAATCGGTCGCGCGTCCGTGTGTGTGGTTTTGATTTCGGGTTGGCAGAAAGATGTAATCCTGCTATCATTCATCGGGTTGCTTCACGGCAACAGGTTTTTATCACGCACGCGCGGCTACTTCATACCGTGGTGCCCGGGCTTTGGTAGCACATGTCCGGGTTGGTTTTGGAGGATGACCCCGCGCGGAGGCAAACCACAGGAGGTTTAACATGGCTACCAAGATTAATATCCGCACCCTGCTCGAGGCCGGCTGCCACTTCGGTCACCAGACCCGTCGCTGGAACCCCAAGATGAAGCCGTTCATCTTCGGTGAGCGCAACGGCATCTACATCCTCGACCTCAAGCAGACCATTCTTGACGCCGACCAGGCTTACACCTTCGTCAAGAACGTTGCCAAGGGTGGCAACGTGCTGTTCGTCGGCACCAAGAAGCAGGCTCAGGAGGCCGTCAAGAACGCCGCTGAGCGCGCCAACATGCCTTACATCAACCAGCGTTGGCTCGGCGGCATGCTGACCAACTTCGTCACCATCCGCTCCCGCATCAACCGCATGGAGGAGCTCGAGGCCATGGTCGAGGACGGCCGCATGGCTGTTCTTCCCAAGAAGGAGCAGGCTGTTCTGGGTAAGGAGCTCGCTAAGCTCCAGACCAACCTCGGTGGCGCCCGCGACATGAAGGGTCTGCCCCAGGCTCTCTTCGTCATCGACACCAAGCGCGAGGAGAACGCCATCAAGGAGGCCCAGCGCCTGAACATCCCCGTCGTCGCTCTGATCGATACCAACTCCGATCCCGACGAGGTCGAGTACGGCATCCCTTGCAACGATGACGCCATCTCCGCTGTCACCCTTATGTGCGAGCTCATGGCCGACGCTTGCCTCGCCGGCTCCGGCAAGGAGCAGGTCTCCGAGGCCGAGATGGCCGCTGAGCCCAAGGCCGAGTAAATCAGTCCTAATTAAGTCTTTTTCATCTCTTTGAAAGGAACCACAATGGCCCAGATTACCGCCGCTATGGTCAAGCAGCTCCGCGAGATGACCGACTCCCCGATGATGGAGTGCAAGAAGGCTCTCGTCGAGGCTGACGGTGACATGGACGCCGCTGTTGACGTTCTGCGTAAGAACGGCCTCGCTAAGGCTGCCAAGAAGGCTGGCCGCGAGACCAACGAGGGCGCTGTCGCCGCGTTCGTCTCCGAGGATGGCAAGACCGGCGCTCTGCTCGAGCTCTCCTGCGAGACCGACTTCGTCGGCTCCAACGCCAAGTTCACCGGCTTTGCTTCCAAGGTCGCCGAGGTTGTCGCCACCACCGAGCCGGCCGATGTCGACGCTCTGCTCGAGAAGCCGATGGGTGAGGAGACCGTTTCCTCCGAGCTCACCGAGATGATTCACATCATGGGCGAGAACATGAAGATCTCTCGCTTCGCCGCCCGCAAGGTCGAGAACGGCGCTCTCGCTTCTTACATCCACATGGGTGGTAAGATCGGCGTCCTCGTCGAGTTTGCTTTCGAGAAGGCTGAGACCGCTCAGGCTGAGTCCTTCAAGACCTTTGCCCACGACGTTGCCCTTCAGGTTGCCGCTGTCGCTCCGATCTGCGCTACCCGCGATCAGGTTCCGGCCGAGACCGTCGAGCATGAGAAGCAGATCTACATGGCTCAGGCTGCCGAGTCCGGCAAGCCCGAGGCCATCCAGGAGAAGATGGCTGTTGGCCGTCTGGAGAAGTTCTACAAGCAGTCCGTGCTCACCGAGCAGGAGTTCATCAAGGACAGCTCCCTCACCATCAAGAAGTACGCTGAGCAGGTCTCCAAGGAGCTCGGCGATACCATTACCGTCGTTGCCTTCGACCGTCTGGTCCGTGGCGAGTAAATAAGCTCTTGTAGCTGGTAATGAGCAGGCTGTGGGTTTTACTCACAGCCTGCTTTTTCATGCCTCTAAGCAGAGCCTTTGATATCATATTGAGAGTCTAATTAAAGGAGGATCGCTTTGTCCGACATCCGATATAAACGCGTGCTTCTGAAGCTTTCCGGCGAAGCACTGATGGGCGATGGCCACTATGGCATCGACCCCAAGGTTACCGACCATCTTGCCAAGCAGGTCAAGGAGCTGCTCGCCGTTGGCCATGAGGTCGGCATCGTTGTCGGCGGCGGCAATATTTTCCGCGGCATGGCTGGAGCTGCCGGCGGTATGGAGCGTGCTCAGGCCGATTACATGGGCATGCTTGCGACCGTTATGAACGCGCTCGCCCTGCAGGATGCCTTCGAGCATAACGATGTTCCTTGCCGCGTTATGAGTGCCATCCAGATGAACGAGATTTGCGAGCCCTATATTCGTCGTCGCGCCATCAATCACCTCTCCAAGGGCAATGTCGTTATCTTCGCAGCCGGCTCGGGCAATCCGTACTTTACGACTGACACCGCCGCGGCCCTTCGCGCCTGCGAGATCGGTGCGGAGATTCTGATTAAGGCCACCAAGGTCGACGGTATCTACGACAAGGATCCCGTCAAGTGCGCCGATGCCGTCCGCTTTGACAAGATCACCTATCACGAGGTGCTCGTCCGCGGCCTGCAGGTTATGGATTCCACGGCTACGGCCCTGTGCCAGGATAACCGTATGCCCATTTTGGTCCTCAACATCGATGGCGAGGACAACGTCAAGCGCGCGCTTTCGGGTGAGCCCGTCGGCACGCTCGTCTATCAGGAGGATTAAGCATGGCAGAGAACATCACCGCCCACATGGACAAGTCGCTCGAGTCCCTCAAGCATAACTTCTCCAAGGTCCGTACCGGCCGAGCCAACGCTAACATTCTGTCCGACATCACCGTCGATTATTACGGTGTTCCCACGCCGGTCACGCAGGTTGCCGCCGTAAAGACCCCCGAGGCCCACATGCTGCTCATCGAGCCGTGGGATAAGGCGCTTATCAACGCCATCGTCAAGGCCATCGGCGCTTCCGATCTGGGTATTACCCCCAACTCCGATGGCACCGTTGTTCGTCTTCCGTTCCCGGCTCCCACCGAGGAGCGCCGTCGCGAGCTCGTCAAGGAGTGCCGCGAGTACGCCGAGCAGGCCAAGGTGTCTATCCGTAACATCCGTCGCGACTTTAACAACAAGCTCGAGCGCGATGAGGAGCTTACCGAGGACGATGTCCGCCGTGAGCAGGCCAAGGTGCAGAAGCATACCGACGAGTATGTCGCCAAGGTCGAGGAGCTTCTGAAGGAAAAAGAAGCCGAGGTCATGGAGATCTAAGGTGCATTACGACGAGAACAAACTGGTCGAGTACTTTGCCGACGCCCCTGCGGGCGTCGGTTTTTCCGACCTTGACCTCAATAACATTCCGCGCCATATCTCGTGCATCATGGACGGTAACGGTCGCTGGGCTACGGCGCGAGGTCTTGCCCGTACCGAGGGTCACAAGGCGGGTATCGTCTCCCTTCGTGAGATCATTACCGCCTGCGTGCGTCTGGGTGTCGACGTGCTTTCCGCCTATGCGTTTTCAACCGAAAACTGGAACCGCCCGCAGCATGAGGTTAACGTCTTGATGCATCTGTTTGCCAAGACGTTTATCGATGAGCTGCCGCTTCTGAAGCGCGAAAACGTCCGTGTTGTCTTTTTGGGTGATATTTCCGCGCTGCCCAAGAAGACCCGCGACGTTTTTGAATGCGGTCTTGCCGAGTGCGCTGATCACACCGGTATGACGCTGGCGCTTGCCGTCAACTACGGCGCGCGTGCCGAGATTACCCGTGCCGCCCGTCAGCTTGCGCTCGATGCTGCCGCCGGCAAGATCGACCCTGCTGCTATCGACGATGATATGGTTGCTTCGCACCTGTACACCGCCGGTCTTCCCGATCCCGAGCTGGTCATTCGCACCTCTGGTGAGCTTCGCCTTTCGAACTATCTGCTGTGGCAGGTGGCTTATTCCGAGTTCTATGTCACCGATACCTATTGGCCTGACTTTGATCGTTGGGGCCTTGTTGACGCCATTTTGGCCTATCAGGGCCGTGACCGTAGGTTTGGTGGACTGAGCAAGACCGAGGAGGCTTAATCGTGTCCGATCGTCCCAAGGCATCTGCTCCCAAGACGCCTGCGCGCAAAGCTGCCACTGCGGGAGCGCCTGCAGCGAAGAGCGGCACCGGTTCGTGGCTTGCGGGCTTTATTACCCGTGCCGCCGCCGGTATCGTCTACGCTGTCGTCTTTATCCTGTGCCTGGTTTTGGGTATCGTGCCCACCGCCATTTTTGTCTCTGTCATGAGCGGGCTTTGCTGCTTTGAGTTTTTCCGTATGACGAGGCTCGATGGCAAGGTCGCCAACGAGCACCTGGGCATTATTGCCGCCGTGCTCTTTCCGTTATCGGCGCTTGGCGATTCGCTTTTGCTGAACGCCCTGCTTTTTGCACTGATGCTCGCGGTGGGCATTTGGTATGTTTGGTCGCCGCGTACCCGCATCTCTGATGTGGCCGTGACGCTCATGGGTCCCCTCTACACAGGCTTTATGCTGTCGGCTATTGTGCTGCTGCGCGATGCCGTGCCCGGTTTTGCCGGCGCCCTGCTTTCAGTGGGTGTTTGTGCGTCCCTTTGGGTCTCCGATTCGTTTGCCTACATCGTGGGCAGCCGTATCGGCAAACACAAGATGGTTCCCAAGATCTCTCCCAAAAAGAGCTGGGAGGGGTTTGTCGGCGGCATTCTGGGCTCGGTTCTCATCTGGCTCATTTTGTGGGTGACGCATTTCTATAAGCTGAGCTTGCCCTATGCGCTGCTTTGCGGCGTGGTTGTGTCCATCCTGGGCGTTATCGGCGACCTTATCGAGTCGCGCATCAAGCGCGGTGTGGGCGTCAAGGATTCCGGTAACCTTATCCCGGGCCACGGCGGCATGCTCGATCGAAGCGATTCGCTTATCTTCGGCTGCATCACCGCGCAGCTGATGCTGATGATCGGAGGCGTGCTGTAATGTCCTTCCAGACGACCTATGGCTCCGATGGACGTCTTCGTGTTGCCATCCTGGGCTGTACGGGCTCTATCGGCACTCAGGCGCTCGATGTTTGCCGTCAGCATGCCGATCGTCTGCAGGTGACGGCTCTTTCCGTTAATTCCAGTACCACTGAGCTCGTTGCGTTTGCCCGTGAGTTTTCGGTTCCGGCTGTTGCCATCGCAGATACCGCTCACGGGTCTGATGCCGTACTGCAGGAGCTGCCTCAGGGCACGAACGTCGGCGTTGGTGCGCAGGCGGTCTGTGATCTCGCGTGCCGTGATGATGTCGATTGCGTGCTCGTTGCCATTGTTGGCGCCGCCGGTCTCGAGGCAAGCCATGCTGCCTTGATCTCGAATAAGCGCCTTGCCCTTGCCAATAAGGAGTCGCTCGTTGTTGGCGGTGACCTGCTGATGCCGTTGGCTCAGCCCGGTCAGCTTATCCCGGTCGATTCCGAGCACTCTGCAATTTACCAATGCTATCTGGGTGAGAATCCGCGCGAGGCCCACTGTATTTGGCTTACCTGTTCGGGCGGTCCGTTCTTTGGCCGTTCGCGCGAGGAACTCGACCGTGTGACGCGCGCCGATGCCCTGGCGCACCCTACGTGGGCTATGGGTGCCAAGATCACGATTGACTCCGCTACCCTCATGAACAAGGGCCTGGAGCGTATCGAGGCGATGCACTTGTTCGGTTGCGACCTCGACTTTATCAACGTGGTCGTGCAGCGCCAGTCAAAGATTCATTCGATGGTCGAGTTTGCCGACGGCTCCGTGATGGCGCATCTCGGGGTATCTGACATGCGCATTCCCATCCAGTTTGCCTTCTCGTATCCCGAGCGCTGGGATACTCCGGCTCCGCGCATCGATTTCCGCGAGTTGGGTCAGCTTACCTTTGATGCGGCCGACATGGATACGTTCCGCTGCCTGGCGCTGGCCGAGCGTGCGGGCAAGACGGGCGGCACCATGCCGTGCGTGCTCAATGCCGCCAACGAGGTCGCCGTCGATGCCTTCCTGCATGATGGCTGCAGTTTTACCGATATCGATCGCATTGTGGAATCCTGTATGGATGCGCATGATGCGCAGACGGTCGATTCGTTTGAACAGCTTCGCGGTATCGATGCGTGGGCGCGTGAAAAGGCCGCGCAAGTGCTCGCCGCAACCCGTTTTTAACCCATAAGGATTGCTTTTTCGTTTTATGGAAACTGTTCTGAGCGTTCTCTCATCGGTCTTTTGGGGCCTGCTGATGCTTTCCGTCCTCGTGTTTTTGCACGAGGGCGGCCACTTTTTGGCGGCGCGTGCCTGCGGCGTCCGGGTGACTGAGTTCTTTTTGGGCCTGCCGTGTCGCTTTGATATTCACCATACGTCTCGTCGGATCGGCACCAAGTTTGGCGTGACCCCGCTGTTGCTGGGTGGGTATGCTGCCATCTGTGGCATGGATCCGACCGATGTCTCGTATGCCGATCGCGTGCTTGCCGCCATCTATCGCCACGGCCGTGTGACGGTGGCTGATCTTGCCGTCGAGCTTGAGCTGTCCGAGGAGGATGTGCTCGAGGCCTGTGCTTTGCTGCTGGGTTGGGGCTCCATAGCTCCTTGGTATGAAGAAGGAGAAAAGCCTTCGCCTGGTTACTATCCCACCAAGTACCAGACCCTGCCGCGTGATGCGGCGGGTTATACCACCTTTGACGGCCGTCGGTTCGATCGCGAGCACGCGACTGCCGAGGGCGATGTATGGGAACTGCCGTGCGGCGAGGCCGAATTTCTTGCACGCGAGCGCTCGCACACCTATTTGGGTCAGGTCTTTGTCAAGCGTGCCTTTATGCTGCTTGCGGGCATTATCGTCAATATCCTGACGGGCTTTTTGCTCCTTATGAGCATCTATTCCATCGCGGGTGTCACGGTGCCGGTGGACACCAATGTGATCGGCCAGGTTGACGAAGGCTCGATTGCCTCCGCGGCGGGAATCGAGGATGGCGACGCGATTCTTTCGGTCGACGGAGTATCGTGCTCTACCTGGATGGACGTTTACGATGCCATTGGCAAGGCTGCCGGTAAGGACGATATCGCCATTGAGTACGAGCGTGACGGCAAGAAGCATTCGACCACGGTTGCGCTCAAAGAGGACGAACGCCTAGGTGTGTATGTCTCTACGCAGGTGGTCCGTTTAGACCCTATCACGTCGGCTCGCCTGTCGTTCTCCTATGTCGTGCAGACAGCGCAGGGCGTGATGCGCCTGCTCCAGCCTCAGCATACGATGGAGATTCTCGATCAGTCCTCTTCGATCGTGGGTATTAGCGTTATGTCCTCACAAGCTGCTGCTGCCGGCCCTGCCACGTTCCTTTCGTTTGCCGCCCTCATTTCGTTCTCGCTTGGCTTTATGAACCTGCTGCCCATCCCGCCACTCGATGGCGGCAAGTTGGTCATCGAGATCATTCAAAAGATTGCGGGCCGCGAGCTTCCGCTCAAGGTCCAGACGATTGTGAGCTATGTGGGCATCGCGCTCTTTGCGCTGCTGTTTGTCTATATGCTTCGTTCCGACATCCTTCGATTTATTCTGTAGGGGAGTGTTTGGATTGTCTTTATCCCATCCTTTGCCTCACGAGTTGACGCGCCCCGTGCATGTGGGCGGCGTGCAGATCGGTGGAGGCGCGCCGGTGGTGGTCCAATCCATGACCTGCACCGATACCGCTGATGCCCAGGCAACGCTTGCGCAAGTGTGCGCGTTGGCGCAGGCTGGCTGCGATATCGTGCGCGTGAGCGTGCCCACCGAGGCCGCACTTGAGGGTTTCCGCACCATCTGTGCCGAGTCTCCGGTGCCGATCGTTGCCGACATCCACTTTAACCATAAGCTCGCCATTGGTGCCGTTGAGGCCGGTGCTGCCAAGCTGCGCATCAATCCCGGCAATATCGGCGATTGGGCCAAGGTTGACGCGGTAATCGATGCTGCGGGTGCCGCGGGCTGTGCGATTCGTATCGGCGTCAATGCTGGTTCGCTTGAGCAGGATATCGCTGAGCGCGACGACCTCACGCAGCCCGAAAAGCTCGTGATGTCGAGCGAACGTTTTGTCAAGCATTTTGAAGACCGCGGCTTTACGAACATTGTGCTATCGGCCAAGGCCCATAGCGTGCAAACGACGCTCGACACCTATCGTGCCCTGTCGCGTGAGATTCCCCACGTTCCGCTCCACCTGGGCGTTACCGAGGCGGGCACCAAGCTGCAGGGCACCATCAAGAGCTCGGTGGGCCTTGGAATCCTGCTGTCCGAGGGAATCGGTGACACCATGCGCGTTTCGCTCACGGCCGATCCGGTTGAGGAGCCGCCGGTCGCCTGGGGAATTTTGCAGTCGCTGGGCCTGCGTCGCCGCGGCCCCGAGATTGTCTCGTGCCCCACGTGCGCCCGCTGTCAGGTTAATCTGATCGCAATCGCCGAGGAAGTAACCGAGCGGCTTAAGAACTATGCCGCGCCGCTTTCGATTGCCGTCATGGGATGTGCCGTCAATGGCCCCGGTGAGGCTTCTGATGCCGACCTGGGCGTTGCTTGCGGACGTGGTCAGGGCCTGCTCTTTTCGCATGGCCAGATCATTGGTAAAGTAGCGGAGGACCAAATTGTCGACGCGCTTATGGCCGAGGTCGACAAGCTTATTGAGGAGAAATAAATGACCCGAGCAATGTATATGTCTAAGCTGTATGCTCCGACGCTCAAAGAGGATCCGGCCGACGCTGAGCTTGCGAGCCATCGCCTGCTGCTCCGTGCCGGTATGATCCGCAAGGAGGCCGCCGGTCTCTATTCCTATCTGCCGCTCGCGTGGCGCTCGATTCGCAAGATTGAGAACATCGTGCGCGACGAGATGGACGCCGCCGGCGCCCAGGAGCTCATGATGCCCATCATGGTCGATGCCGAGCTGTGGCGTGAGTCCGGCCGTATCGATGCCTATGGCAAGGAGCTCGTGCGCTTTGATGACCGCCACGGCCGCGAGTTCGTGCTCGGCCCCACGCACGAGGAGACCGTGACTGCCCTGGTGCGCAACGAGCTGCGTTCATACAAGCAACTGCCGGTGAATCTCTATCACATCCAGGACAAGTTCCGCGACGAGTTCCGTCCCCGCTTTGGCCTGATGCGCGGTCGCGAGTTCATCATGAAAGACGCCTACAGCTTTTCTGCCACGCAGGAGAGCCTGCAGGAGGAGTACGACAAGATGAAGCAGGCGTACGCCAATATCTGCGAGCGCTGCTACATCAAGGCCCTGCCCGTCGTCGCCGATTCCGGCGAGATCGGTGGCGACACCTCCGTCGAGTTCATGGCGCTGGCAGATGCCGGCGAGGCTTCGCTGGTCTACTGCGACGATTGTGGCTTTGCTGCCGATGACGAGGCGGCAAGCACCAAGGTCGTTGTGACCGAGGGCCCCGGCGACGGCACACTCGTCAAGGTCGAGACTCCGGGTATGGGCACCATCGAGGCCGTCGCCAAGTTCTTCGGCTTCCCCGAGAACGGTACGCGCAAGTCACTGGCTCTCATCGACGCCGAGGGCAAGCCGGTTGTGGCCATCGTTCCGGGCGATCATGAGCTCAACGACTGCAAGGCCGAGCATGTCTTTGGCAAGGGCTATCGCATGATGACCGACGAGGAGCTCCAGACCTACGGTCTGCATAAGGGCTTTATCGGACCGGTTAACCTGCCCGAGGGCATTCGTCTGGTCTGCGACGAGAGCCTGCGCGAGTCCAAGCAGTGGGCCTGCGGCGCCAACGAAGTCGACTATCACTTTACCGGTGCCTGCCCCGAGCGCGACTTTACCGTCGACGAGTGGGCCGACCTGGTTACCGTCGTTGCCGGCGACCCTTGCCCGCACTGCGGCAAGCCGCTCTCCGCTGCTCGCGGCATCGAGGTTTCCCAGGTCTTCCAGCTGGGCACCAAGTACTCCGAGGCCATGGGTGCCACCTTTATGGACGAGGACGGCAAGGAGAAGCCGCTTATCATGGGCTGCTACGGCGTGGGCGTGTCCCGCTCGCTCGCTGCCGTCGTGGAGCAGCACAACGACGAGCACGGTATCGTTTGGCCGGTCTCCGTTGCCCCGTACGAGGTTGCGGTGATTCCGCTCGACCCCAAGAAGGAGGAGTGCGCTTCTGTTTGCGATCAAATCGTCGAGGGTCTGTGCGCCGAGGGTATCGAGGTTGTCGTTGACGACCGTGACGAGCGTCCCGGCTTTAAGTTTGCCGACAACGACCTTATGGGCTTCCCTTATCAGGTGGTGCTCGGCAAGCGCGGCCTTAAGAACGGTACCGTCGAGCTCAAGGATCGTGCCACGGGCGAGCGCGAGGATGTGGCGATCGATGAGGTTGTCGCCAAGGTCGCTGAGCTTGTGAAAGCAGCACGCCGTTAATCGAGCCCGCTGCGTTTAGTGCACTTGTTAAGGGGCCCTGCGTCTCTCGAGGTAGAGATGCAGGGCCGCTTTTGCGTCTAAGGGACATTTGTTGCTAAAAGGAAAACCCCGCAGCCCATGCGAGCTGCGGGGTTTTCCTTTGTGCCTCCGATGCGAAATAAATCGCTCAGATATTACTGATAATCGACGACGTCGATCCAGTTCTTAAGGAACTCATCGTTCACGTTGCGCTTACGAGCGAGCTCGGAAGCGGCGACGATGCTCGTCCACTGACGCACGACCTGCATGGGCATGTCGGCGCGATCGCAGTAGAGCTCCAGGTAGGCCTCGGCCTGGTCCTTGCTGTTGAGGGCAAAGAGCAGGTAGGTGGTGGCAACGTCGGCAGCAGGGGAGCCCTGGGTGGCGTGTGCCCAGTCGCAGACGTACAGCTGGCCGTCGTCGCCAACGATGACGTTGGAGGGGTTGAAGTCGCCGTGGCAGACCTTGAACTCCTTGGTCATGCCGTCCAGACGCTCCTGAAGGTTATAGCGCGTGGTGGCATTGAGCTGATCGAGGCTGTCGATCATGCGGGCGAACTTGTCGCGCTGACGGTTGAGCAGCGGGGAGGTGTAGCCGTGGATCTCAATCTGGAGGTCGACGAACATCTCGAGGTACTCACCAAAGCGCTGGGGCTCGGCAGTCATCTTCTCGGCAAGGGTGGTGCCCGGAACCTTCTCGGTCACGAGCGCCCAGCCGTTGGCGTTCTCGAGCTGAGAAACCTCGAGAGCCTTGGGGCTGCGGATGCCGCACTCATTGATGCGGGCAAGATTCAAAGCCTCGTTGAACACGTCGGAGACGGGCTTGGTCTCGTTAAAGACCTTGACGATCTTGTCGCCCAGGTCGTAAACGACTTTGTTGCCGCGACGGACGAGCTCGGTCTTGGATTCGGGGAGCAGCATGATTGCATCCTTTCAACGATGCGATAGAAGCAGCGGCGGGGGCGTGCGTGCGCCCGTTCACCCCCGCCGAAATAACCGTGCTAAAAACTAGCAGACGGCGTAGTCCTGGGGCTCGCGGCCATAGTAGGCGTCCAGGTAGAGCTCCTTGATCTCGCTCATGAGCGGGTAGCGCGGGTTAGCGCCGGTGCACTGGTCGTTGAATGCCTGCTCGGTCATCTCGTCGAGGGTGTCGAGGAAGTACTGCTCGTCAACACCGTAGTCGGCGATGGTCTTCTTGACACCGATGAAGTCCTTGAGCTCCTCGAGTTTCGTGATGAAGTTCTCGAAGACCTCCTTGTCGTCCTTGCCCTCGATGCCGCAGTACTTGGCCATCTCGGCGTAGTTGTGCAGCGCGTTGGGGTAAGGATACTGGGAGAACGTGCCCATCTTGACGGGGGCCTCGGCGGCGTTGTAGCGCATGACGCGAGTCAGGATGATGGCGTTGGCGATGCCGTGGGGCAGGTGATGGAAGGCACCGAGCTTGTGGGCCATGGAGTGGTTGAGGCCCAGGAAGGCGTTGGCGAAGGCCATACCGGCCATGCAGGAGGCGTTGTGCATCTCCTCGCGGGCATGCGGGTCCTTGGCGCCGTTTTCGAAGCTGGAGGGCAGGTTCTCGAAGACGAGCTTGGCAGCGCGCTCGGAGAGGCCCTTGGTGTAGTCGGAGGCCATGATGGAGACATAGGACTCGATGGCGTGGGTCATGACGTCGATGCCGGAGGCGGCGGTCAGGCCGCGCGGGGCGGTCATGCAGTTGTCGGCGTCAACGATAGCCATGTTGGGGAGCAGCGCGTAGTCGGCGAGCGGCCACTTGATGCCGGTCTCCTTGTCGGTGATGATGGCGAACGGCGTGCACTCGGAACCGGTGCCCGAAGAGGTCGGGACGGCGACGAAGTAGGCCTTCTTGCCCATCTCGGGGAAGGTGAAGATACGCTTGCGGATGTCCATGAAGTCCATGGCCATGTCCTCAAACTTGCACTCGGGGTGCTCGTACATCATCCACATGATCTTGCCGGCGTCCATAGCGGAGCCACCGCCGACGGCGATGATGACGTCCGGCTCAAAGAGAGCCATCTGCTTGGCGCCGCGACGTGCGCACTGCAGCGACGGATCGGGCTCGACGTCGTAGAAGCAGTCGTGGGCGATGCCCATCTCGTCGAGCTTGGCCTCGATGGCGCGGGTGTTGCCATTCTTGAAGAGGAACTGGTCGGTGACGATAAAGGCGCGCTTCTTGCCCATGACGCTGCCCAGCTCGTCGAGAGCGACGGGCGTGGAACCCTTCTTGAAGTAGACCTTCTCGGGAGCGCGGAACCACAGCATGTTCTCACGGCGCTCGGCCACAGTCTTAACGTTGATCAAGTGCTTCACCCCAACGTTCTCGGAGACGGAGTTGCCGCCCCAGGAGCCGCAGCCCAGGGTTAGAGACGGCTTCATGCCAAAGTTGTACAGGTCACCGATGCCGCCGTGCGAGGACGGGGTGTTGATGACGATACGGCAGGCCTTCATGACATGCTCGAACAGGCTGATCTTATCGGCCTGGGCGGGATGCACGTACAGAGAGGCGGTGTGGCCCGGGCCACCGGCGAGTACCAGGTGCTCGGCCTTGTCGACGGCCTCCTGGAAGTCCTTGGCGTGATACATGGCCAGGACAGGGGAGAGCTTCTCGTGGGAGAACTCCTCCTTGGCGGGGTCGGTGGAGGTGACCTCGGCGATCAGGATCTTGGTCTTGGCGGGAACCTCGATACCGGCGAGCTCGGCGATCTTGGCGGCAGCCATGCCGGGGATGCGGTGATCGAGAGCGCCGTTCTTGAACATGGCGCCGCGCAGGGCCTCCATCTCGGCACCCTGCTTGACGAAGTAGCAGCCGCGCTTCTGGAACTCGGCCTTAACCTGGTCATAGATGGTGTCGATGACGGTCACGGACTGCTCGGAGGCGCAGATCATGCCGTTGTCGAAGGTCTTGGAGTGGATGATGGAGTTGACGGCGAGCAGCACGTCGGCGGTGTCGTCGATGATGACCGGGGTGTTACCGGCGCCAACGCCCAGGGCGGGCTTGCCCGAGGAGTAGGCGGCCTTGACCATGCCCGGGCCACCGGTGGCGAGGATGATGTCGACATCGCGCATGACCATGTTGGTCAGCTCGATGGAGGGGACATCGACCCAGCCGATGATGCCCTCGGGGGCGCCGGCCTTGACGGCGGCGTCAAGCACGAGCTTGGCGGCGGCGATGGTGCACTTGGCGGCAGCCGGGTGCGGGGAGATGATGATGGCGTTGCGGGTCTTCAGGCTGATCAGCGTCTTGAAGATCGCGGTGGAGGTGGGGTTGGTCGTCGGGATGACGGCGCCCACGATGCCGATGGGCTCAGCGATCTTGGTGATGCCGTAGGCCTCATCGCGCTCAATGACACCACAGGTCTTGGTGTTCTTGTAAGCGTTGTAGATGTACTCTGCGGCGTAGTGGTTCTTGATGACCTTGTCCTCAAGAACGCCGCGACCGGTCTCCTCGATGGCCATCTTCGCCAGCGGGATACGAGCCTTGTTGGCGGCCATGGCGGCCTCGTAGAAGATCTTGTCGACCTGCTCCTGCGTGTACGTAGCAAAAAGCGCCTGGGCCTCTCGCATCTGAGCGAGCTTAGCCTCAAGCGCCTCTACGTTGTCCACAATTGCGGGAGTAGTGTTTTCCGGTGACTTTTTCACCATTTGTGTCTCCTTGCGATCGGAGATTTACCCTACGTGTTGCATGATAGCAAGAAATTATTCGGCGAACGGTAAGATTCCCGTAAAAGGCACACTAAAACGCTTCAATCTACTGAAGCGTTTTAATTAAAAATATCAGCCTGGCATCGGCCCGCTCATTGGGGACAGACTTATATGAGTGCTTTCACTCATTTGGGACAGACATCGTTTTGCCATTTCGCTGTTCTGGACCTGTTATGGCGGTGCAGCTGCTCGATTATATCCATCTCAATCCTGTGAAAGGTGCGCTCGGCTCACTCGAGGCGTACCGATGGTCAAGCTTCAAGGCCTATCAGCTGGGCTACGATCCCTTTGACATTTGTGATGCGGCCCCTATGCTCGATATTGTCGGAGGCTCCCGTTGCTATTGCGAGCATCTCAAGGAAGCTGCCGGGCGCATCTGGTCGGTGGAGGTTCTTCCACGTCGTCGGATCCCCGATGAGGAGGCCCTTTCCGTTGCGCGCGAAGTCCTGCCGAGCATAGATCCTACGCTGCTTAAGGCCCTGCCACGCCCCGAACGCGATGACTGCCTGCTGAGGCTCCGGCAGGCACATCTCACGGTCAAGCAAATTGCCCGTATCACCGGTATCGGCGCTACAAGTGTGACCAAGGCCACTGCGGGCTGGAAGGAAGCTGCGTGAGGCAGGGGCCGGAGCTAGTCGGGGCGCCGCAGACATGCATCATGTCTGTCCCCAATGAGTGAAAACACCCATGTAAGTCTGTCCCCAATGAGCGAAAACACCCATGTAAGTCTGTCCCCAATGAGTGCAAAAAGGCGCCCTCCACAAGAGAGGACGCCTTTGGTAAGTTCTATGTGAACGCGAGGTCTTTGACCCGGAGAGTCCGAGGTACTTGTTGGTAAGACCTTATTTAGGAGCGCGCAACCTTGCCAGACTTAAGGCAGGTGGAGCAAACGTTCATCTTGCGACGGTGACCATCGACGACGACGTAGACGCGCTGGATGTTGGGGCGGAACTTACGGTTGGTGACGCGGTGAGAGTGGCTGATGGAGCGACCGGCAACGGGGTGCTTACCGCAAACTTCGCAAACTTTGGACATAACTGACCCTCCTTGGGCGACAAACGAACATGTCGCGTTAACAAACAAGCCTGAACTATAGCACAGAAGCAGCTCCCTGTGCGTAATCTACACAGAGATATTTCTCTTATGGCGATAGTGCCCACGCTACGGCCCTGGACGTAGATCCGATTTGCGTGTAGCAGAGGGGATTATGCCAGCTCGCATCGACGTTTTCAAGCTTGTCCCGCAAATATATATAGGTTTATGGAGCGTTGAGTCCGTTTGCGGATTGCTCCGTATTAATGCTCGCAATTAAGCTCGGGGTTGGCTACACTATCCCTTGACCATTAAAGGGGTACGAGATACCCACATGGATTTATATTGCTGCCATAGAGCAGTCCTTCCTGTGGGTGTCTGGTCCGCTTTGAGCGGTCGGGCATCTATTTTTTTGACTGTATCAGCAGTCAAGACATGTGAGGAAGGAGATCGATGGGCACGACTTCCCCCAAGGCGGTCATCATGGACGAGACCGCCGTCAACCGAGCGATGACCCGCATCGCGCACGAGATTCTCGAGCGCAACGAGGGCTGTGAAGACCTCGCTCTGGTCGGCATCGTCACGCGCGGCGACCTTCTGGCAAAGAAGCTCGCCGAGGCGATCAAGGAGATCGAGGGTGTTGACGTTCCGCTCGGCAGCCTGGACATCAGCTTCTATCGCGATGACTATGCGACTAACTTCGCTCCCGCGATCCACGCTACCAACATTCCCTTCAGCGTCGACGGCAAGCGCGTCGTTTTGGTGGACGACATCCTGTACACGGGCCGCACCATCCGCGCCGCTCTGGACGCCGTTATGGACCTGGGCCGTCCGAGCCGCATCGAGCTGGCAGTTCTCGTTGACCGCGGTCACCGCGAGCTCCCTATCTCGCCGGACTTTGTCGGCAAGAACGTTCCTTCGTCGCACGAGGAGAACGTGCACCTATATATGAAGGAAGTCGACGGCCGTACCGCTGTCGAGATCAACGACGTCGCGCCGGGTTCCCACGTGGGCTCCGCGCCGCTGGGAGGTGAGTAGTACCGTGGCGTTCAATCATAAGCACCTGATCGACATTACCGAGTACTCCGAAGAGGACATCAAGCTCATCCTCGAGACCGCCAAGGCGTTCTCCGAGGTCAACGAGCGTGCCATCAAGAAGGTCCCCACGCTCAAGGGCAAGACCATCGTCAATATGTTCAACGAGCCCTCGACGCGTACCCGCAGCTCCTTCGAGCTCGCCGAGAAGCGTCTTTCGGCCGACAGCCTCAACTTTGGCGGCTCCTCGACCTCCACGGTCAAGGGCGAGAGCCTCGTCGATACCGTCGAGACGCTCAACGCCTACAAGATCGACTGCATCGTCGTGCGCGACAAACATGCCGGTGCTCCCTACATCGTCACGCAGAATTCGCCCGCGAGTGTTATCTGCGCCGGTGACGGTAAGCACAACCACCCCACGCAGGCTCTGCTCGACCTGTACACCATCTGGGAGCACAAGGGTGACTTCCACGGTCTGAAAGTCGCCGTCGTCGGCGACATCGCCCACTCCCGCGTCTGCGGCTCGCTGATCCCCGCGTTGAAGATCATGGGCTGCGAGACCTACGCCGTCGCCCCCGGCACGCTGCTGCCGCCGGCGCCCGAGGTTCTGGGCTGCGACCACGTGACGAGCGACCTCGATTCTGTCCTGCCCGAGCTGGACGTCGTCTACATGCTGCGCGTACAGCAGGAGCGCCTCGAGGGTGCCCCGTTCCCGACCATTCGCGAGTACCACAAGCTCTTCGGCCTGACCAAGGACCGTGAGAAGCTCATGAAGCCCGACGCGATCATTTGCCACCCGGGCCCCATCAACCGCGGCGTCGAGTTCGACTCCTATATGGCCGACCACCCGCAACGCTCCGTCATCCTGGAGCAGGTCTACGCCGGTATCTGCGTGCGTATGGCTATCCTGTATCTGCTGCTTGGAGGTGCCGATAATGGCCTTGCTTCTTAAGAATGCCCACGTCGTCGATCCGTCCGTCGAGCTTGACGGGGTCGTTGACGTCCTGATCGACGGCGACAAGATCGCCGAGGTCGGCGAGAACCTCGCCGCCGAGGGAGCCGAGGTCCGCGACCTTTCCGGTAAGTATCTTGTCCCTGGCCTGGTGGACATGCACGTCCACCTGCGCGAGCCCGGCTACGAGGTCAAAGAGGACATCGAGAGCGGCACCCGCGCAGCTGCCAAGGGTGGCTTCACTGGCGTGTGCGCCATGCCCAACACCGACCCCGTTACCGATAACGGTACCGTTGTTGAGTTCATCAAGTCCCGCGCTGCCGAGGTCGGCCACTGCCGCGTCTATCCTTCCGGCGCCATGACCCGCGGTCTTAAGGGCGAGGCTATGTCCGAGATGGGCGATATGGTCGCCCACGGCGCCGTCGCCTTCACCGACGACGGTCGCGGCGTGCAGGGTGCAGGCATGCTCCGTCGCTGCATGGACTACGGCAAGATGTTCGGCAAGGTCTTCATGAGCCATTGCCAGGACGAGGACCTGGTCGGCCACGGCCAAATCAACGAGGGCAAGGTTTCGACTCGTCTGGCCCTCGAGGGCTGGCCGGCTGCCGGCGAGGAGCTCCAGATCGCCCGCGACATCGAGATCGCCAAACTGACCGGTGCCAAGCTGCACATCCAGCACATCTCCACCGCCCATGGCCTGGAGCTCGTGCGTGCCGGCAAGGCCGCTGGCGTTCAGGTTACCTGCGAGGCCACTCCGCATCACATGTTCCTGACCGAGAACGACCTGGACGAGACCTACAACACCTCGCTCAAGGTTAACCCGCCGCTGCGTACCGACGAGGATGCCGAGGCCATCCGCCAGGGTGTCATCGACGGCACCGTCGACGTCATCGTCACCGATCACGCTCCCCACACGCCGTGGGAGAAAGCCCGTGAGTTCGAGCTCGCGCCCTTTGGCATGATCGGTCTCGAGACCTCGCTGTCGCTCGTGCTCACCGAGCTGGTCAACACGGGCAAGATGGGTATGGGCCGCATGGTCGAGCTCATGGCTATTAAGCCGCGTGAGATCCTGGGCCTTGATCAGGTTCAGGTCAAGGCGGGCTCTGTTGCCGACCTGACCGTCTTCGACGCGTCTGTCACCTGGACGGTCGGCGAGGACGGTTACGAGTCGCGCGCCGAGAACTCCGGTTTTGCCGGCCGCACGCTCACCGGTCGTGCCACCGATGTGTTTGTCGGCGGTAAACAGACGCTTGCCGACGGCTGCATCTGCTAGCATAGCCTTATCGCTTTTGTGCGCGGTGCCCTTGCGGTGCCGCGCTTTCTGTTCGTTTGGTCCATGCAACTGCATGGGGGATTGGAGCGTCTATGCCCACACCTTCCACTGCACGCATGCACGACTTCGAGGTCGTCTCGAACCAGGAGATCGCCGACGGCATCTTCTCGCTCGTTATTTCGGCCCCCAAGCTTGCAAGTGCGCTCAAGCCCGGTCAGTTTGTGAACATCGCCGTGCCCGGCGATGCCTCTTCGCTGCTTCGCGTGCCCTTGAGCTTCTATCGCTCTGACGCCGAGGCCGGTACCGTCGAGCTGTGGTACGCCGTCGTGGGCGACGACACCCGTCGTCTGTCGCAGATGGGCCCCGGCTCCAAGTCCAACCTGTTGGGCCCTGGCGGCCGCGGCTGGCTGGTACCCGAGGGCACCAGGAAGGCGCTGCTCGTGGCGGGCGGCATCGGTGTTCCGCCCGTGCTGTGCCTCGCTGGCATGCTTGCCGAGCAGGGCGTGGCCGTTGACGTGTGCTTGGGTTTTGGCACCGCGTCCAAGGTCGTGGGCGTCGATGAGTTCCGCGCGCTGGGAGCCACGGTCAACGTGTGCACCGACGACGGCTCGTTGGGTACGCACGGCTTATGCACCGATCCTGCCGCCGAGCTGCTCGGCAAGGGCGGTTACGACTACGTCGCCAGCTGTGGTCCCGCCGTTATGATGAAAAAAGTCGCCGCCGCTGCCGCCGAGGCCGGCGCGTACTGCGAGGTGTCGCTCGAGCGCATGATGAGCTGCGGCTTTGGCGCCTGCAACACCTGCAATGTCGAGACGGTCGACGGTATGAAGGGCGCCTGCATGTGCGGCCCCGTGTTTGATGCTTCCAAGGTGGTGGTCTTCTAGTGGGTACCGTGAACATGTCCGTCGATTTCGGCGGCGTCAAGATGCAGAACCCCATCAACACCGCAGCCGGTACCTTTGGCTACGGTTGGCAGTTCCAGAACTTCTTTGATGTCTCCCAGCTGGGTGCCATCACCACCAAGGGTTGCGCTGCCGAGCCCTGGCCCGGCAATCCTGCACCCCGCATGGCCGAGATCCCCGGCGGCATGATCAATTCCGTGGGCCTGCAGAACCCCGGTGTGGCCGCTTTCGCCCGCGAGTCCGGTCCGTGGCTCGAGCAGCTCTCCAAGGACGGTTGCCAGGTCATCTGCCAGGTTGCCGGTCACTCCGTTGGTGAGTTCGTGCGCGCGCTCGAGATGTATGTCGAGCTGTGCCCCTGGGCTGCCGGATATGAGATCAACGTGAGCTGCCCCAACATTGCCGCCGGCGGTGCCGCCATGGGCTCCACGCCCGAGGGCGCCTCTTCCGTTATGGCTGCCTGCCGCAAGGTGACCGATAAGCCGCTGTTCGTTAAGATGGCTCCGGTCAACGTCGCCGAGATCGCCCGCGCCCTCGAGGCTGCCGGCGCCGACGGCCTTTCGGTCATCAACTCCATCCAGGGCATGGCCATTGACGTGCACACCCGCAAGTCCCGTGTGGCCAAGCCCAAGGGCGGCCTTTCGGGCCCGCTGTGCCACCACATCGCCGTGCGCATGGTCTGGGAGGTCGCCCAGGCCGTCGATATCCCCATCAACGGTGTCGGCGGTGTCATGACCGGCGAGGATGCGGCCGAGTTTATCCTGGCCGGCGCCACCTGCGTGTCGGTCGGCATGGCCAACTTCGTCGACCCGTGTGCTTCGCTTAAGATCGCGCACGAGCTAGAGGCCTGGGCGGAGTCCCAGGGCGTAAAGGACATCAACGAGCTGGTAGGTGCGTTCGAATGCTAGAGACCGATGCCCGCGACCGTGTTATCGTCGCCCTCGACTGCGACCGTGAGCGCGCACTCGAGCTCGCCCATGAGCTTTCGGGCCATGCCGCCTGGCTCAAGGTGGGCATGACGCTCTATTACGCCGAGGGTCCCGAGATCGTCAAGACGTTCAAGGATTTGGGCTTTAAGGTCTTCCTCGACCTCAAGTTCCATGACATTCCGCATCAGGTGCGCGGTGCCGCTCGCTCGGCCTCGCTTGCCGGTGCCGACCTGCTCTCGGTCCACGGCTTGGGTTCGGGCGCCATGCTCGCTGCCTGCCGCGAGGGTGCCGAGGAGGCGCGCGAGGACCGCGCCAAGCTCGTCGCCATCACCGTACTTACGAGCATGAATCAGGACGCGCTGGCGGAGATCGGCGTCGAGTCGCCCGTGGCCGAGGAGGCCGCTCGCCTGGCAAAGCTCGCTCAGGCCAACGGCATCGACGGTATCGTGTGCTCGCCGATGGAGGCTCACGACATGCGTGAGCTGCTCGGCCCCGACGCGCTGATCGTGACTCCGGGTGTGCGTCCGGTGGGTGCCGCCCTGGGCGATCAATCCCGTGTGGCGACACCTTCCCAGGCTATCGAGCGCGGTGCGAGCCACATCGTGGTGGGCCGTCCTATTACCGGCTCCGACGATCCGGTTGCGGCCTTTGACGCCATCGTCGCCGAGCTGATCGAAAACGTCGCGTAAAAGATTCCCTCAAGTCACCACTTTTGGGTCTTATTAGCACAAATTAGCCCTTGTGCCTGCGAAAACTTTCCCATCCTTTGTGTGGAATCACAGGTCAGGGGCTCAACTTTGACCTCCGTATATTGCACTTTTCGCAGGTATCGTCTAACCTATGGAGCCGTCGATTGGGCATTTAGTGCGTTTGACGTGCTAAAATGCCAATTATTGCATCAGATATAACCCAACTATTTGGAGGTTCGAATGGCACTCCCTCAGCTTACCGACGAGCAGCGTAAGCAGGCTCTTGAGAAGGCTGCCGCCGCACGTCACGCCCGCGCTGAGCTTCGCGAGCAGATCAAGAAGGGCGAGAAGTCTCTCGAGTCCGTGCTCAACTCCGATGACCCCATCGCTTCCCGCATGAAGGTTTCCACCCTCATTGAGTCTCTGCCCGGTTATGGCAAGGCCAAGGCCGCCAAGATCATGGAGGAGCTCGGCATCTCCGCTACCCGTCGCGTCCAGGGCCTCGGCGTCCGTCAGCGCGAGCAGCTCCTCGAGCAGCTGACCAAATAAGTGAGCGCTCAGGATTCAAAGCTCTTTGTGATTTCTGGACCGTCAGGTGCAGGCAAGGGCACGCTCGTCACTCGTGTGCGCGAGCGCCGCTCGAACCTGGGCCTGACGGTTTCGGCTACCACGCGAGCGCCACGTAAAGGTGAGGTCGACGGCGTCAACTACTTTTTCCTGACGCGCGAGGAGTTCGACCGCCGCGTGGCAAACGGTGAGTTTGTTGAGTGGGCCGAGGTCCACGGTAACTGCTACGGTACGTTGGTGAGTGAGGTCGCATCCAAGCTCGCCTCTGGCTCGTCTCTGATCTTGGAGATTGACGTCCAGGGTGCCCTGCAGGTCAAGGAGCGTTTCCCCGAGGCCGTGTTGATTTTTATCAAGCCGCCTTCGCTTGAGGTGTTACGCGATCGCCTGGTCGGTCGCGGTACCGAGACGCCCGAGACGATCGAGCTGCGCATGGCAAACGCCGCCGATGAACTTGCCCTTGCCGACCGCTACGACGACGTCGTGGTGAATGACGATCTCGACCGCGCGACCGATGAGCTCGTTCGCGTTCTCGATATGCATGAAAGGATCTGAGGTCCGTGTCCGTTGTAAAGCCTTGTATTGACGATCTTCTGGAGAAGACCGATCACAACCGCTTCCTGCTCGCCTCGCTTGCCTCCAAGCGCGCCTGCGACATTAACAGCATGCTGCGCGGCCAGCACAACCGCGTGCTTGCCGTTCAGGATGTCGATGACATTACCATTGGCCTCTCCGGCGCCGATACCATCTCGATGGCTATGGACGAGATTGTCGACGGCGATATCTCCTACGACGAGGCTCGTTACAAGAAGGCGCTCGGCCACAAGGTTGCTGAAGCCTAAATGGCAGCTCGCGTCTGCCTGGTCCACTATCACGAGGTTGGACTGAAGGGCAAGAACCGCGCACATTTTGAGCATATCCTCATGGATAACATCAAGGCGGCCTTGGCCGCCTTTTCCGTGAATGCCGTGTCTCGAATTTCCGGTTATATCCTCGTGACCTTTAACGAGCATCAGGCCGACGAGGCGGCGCGTGTCATTCGCACCGTCCCCGGCGTTGCCCGCGTGTCCCTGGCATATCACACCAACCGCGACCCGCAGGAGTACTGCGCCGCCGCCGTGAAGGCGCTGCGCGAGTTTGGTCCCTTCGATTCGTTTAAGGTGCATGCCAAACGCTCTAACACCGACTACGAGCTCACCTCGATTGATATCAATCGTCAGGTTGGCGAGGTACTGTGCGAGGCCTTCCCCGATAAAAAGGTCCAAATGCACGATCCCGACGCGATGGTGCACGTACTGGTGGTCCAGGGTAGCGTTTACGTGTATGCGCGCTCCGAGCGCGGCGTGGGCGGTCTGCCGGTGGGTTCCGCCGGCAAGGTTGTGACGCTCCTGTCGTCGGGCATCGATTCTCCGGTGGCGACCTGGATGCTCGCGCGTCGCGGCGCGGTGTGCGTGCCGGTACATTTCTCCGGTCGTCCGCAGACACCCGATACGAGCGAGTATTTGGTGCAGGACATTATCCGTGCGCTTGCGCCGGGCGTCCAGATCGGCCGCCTGTACGTAGTGCCGTTTGGCGATTGCCAGCGTGAGATTTCCGTCACCTGCCCCAGCAACCTGCGCGTGATCATGTATCGCCGCATTATGTATTCGGTTGCCGAGCGCATTGCGCATATCGAGGGCGCCAAGGCTATCGTGACCGGTGAATCGCTCGGTCAGGTTGCCTCCCAGACGCTCGAGAACATTATGGCCGTTAACGAGGCCGTCAAGATCCCCGTGTTCCGCCCGCTGATCGGTTCGGACAAGCAGGAGATCATCGCGCGTGCCGAGGAAATCGGTACCTTCGATATCTCGACCGAGGCTGCTCCCGATTGCTGCACGCTCTTTATGCCGCGCCGCCCCGAGACGCACGCAAAACTCGATGCCGTGCATGAGGCGTGGGAGCTGTTCGATCACGAGGAGATGATTGAGCGCTTGCTCAAACAGACCGAGTACATCGACTTCGAGAGCAACACGTACAAGGCCCCTAAGACCTTAAAACGTAAACATCCTCAGCTTGCTCCACGTGAGATTTACCAAGATCACGAATAATGTTGTGTATAGACCGGCGGTGCATTTGCATCGTCGGTCTTAATCTACCTGGGCATTAGGCGATAAACGGTTCATTTGTCGACGTGTATCTGAATAAATGGACACTATCCTGCAAGGTTTTGGTCAGCTTTTGGTTTGACTTCGATAACCGGTGTGGGCGTGCGGAGGCTACGGCGCTCGTTTCCTGACACGATGGTGTTGGGAGGTGTTTGCTATGGCGCAACGCGAGCAACACGAACGGGTTAAACGGATGGACCGCTGGGCAGAAAAGCTGCTCGGCCATAAGGCGATGGTCGTGGCGATTCTGATTGTCATTGCCGCCGCGAGCGGCTTGGCGATGGCAAGTTTTGGTAGCCGCTCCAGCGGCGTGTCGTTTGAGCGTAGTGATGAGGCGGGCGCCTCGGATGTGCGCGGGGCCGGGGATGGGTTACCTGATGATGCCGATGAGTCGTCTGCCAAGAGTTCTTCTGCTGCTGAGGTGTACGTCGATGTCGATGGCGCCGTTGCGAGGCCTGGCGTGTACCGGCTCAAAGACGGAGCGCGGGTGTCCCAAGCGATCGATGCCGCCGGAGGGCTTACGGCTGAGGCGGATGTGACAGGGCTTAATCGTGCGTCCAAGATCACAGATGGCCAAAAGATCTATGTTCCGATGGTGGGGGAGCAACAAGCGGCTGCGGCGGTCGGCGGGGTCGAAAGCGGTGCTGCCATGACTGCTGGTGCGGGGTCTTCGTCGGGGCTTGTGAATATCAATACGGCAAGTGCGGCGGAACTGCAGACGCTTTCGGGCATCGGGCCTTCTACGGCCCAGTCGATTATCGATGAGCGGACTCAAAACGGGGCCTTTGCCTCGGTCGATGACCTCATGCGCGTATCGGGGATCGGTGAGAAAAAGCTCGCCAAAATTAAAGATTGCATCTGCGTATGAGTGTGTCCGAGTGTGAGCATGTGATGCCACCGCGGCCCCTGATGCCGTGGACGATGGCCCTTTGTTCTGGTTTGTGTGCGAGCTGCGGCCTGGTACTTAACGTGGCAGCCGATTTGCTGCTGGGAGAGCGGGCAGCGCCCGTCACATTGCTTATGGCCATTCCCGTTGCGGCTGCCGCGTGCATCGTATTGGCTCGGTTTTGTATGCGTCTTGTGCGGTGGAGGCGATGGCTGTATGCCGCGGCCCTCGGCCTCCTGGCGGGAGCGGTCGTGTCCGCGGGTTGGGCGATAGGGGCGCTGCGTGCTTCGACGGCACTGGATAATCGAGCTGCGAGCAGTCTCGAGTTTGTTGTACAGGGTGACCCATCCATCAATGACGGGGCATACTCCTATACCTGTGATTCATATGCGGGTGGAAAGCGCTTGGGCGAGATACGGCTGTCGTGTGATCGTGAGCTCGGCGCCGGTTCGCATGTGCATGCTATCGGTCGAATTTCGCGGTTTGAGAATGATGCGTATGGGCGCTCACGCGTGCTTCGGGGCGAGCTTCGAAAAGTTAAGGTCATCCGGTTGGTATCGGTTGACGAGGGCTTTCCGGGGCCGTTGCCTTGGCTGCGAAACGAGCTCCTTGCCGTTATCGCTCCCGAGACCGATCCGGCGCGCTCGCTCATTGCCGGCGTTGTCTGCGGACGCTCCTCCGAGCTGCGTGCTCAGCCGGCGGGCGATTTGTTTTCGGTAACGGGCACCGCACATCTTATCGCCGTCTCGGGCAGCCATCTTGCCATCGTTGGGTTTGTGATTGAGAGCGCCCTGCAAAAGACTCGCCTCTCTCGTGGGCTGCAGAGAGGGCTGTTGGTGCTGGCCCTCGCTGCCTATGCCGTCTTTACGGGCGCTTCGCCCTCGGCCGTGCGCGCGTGCTGTATGGTGGCGGTGACGCTTGTCGTCAACGGCGCCGGACGTCGTCGGCATGGCCTTTCGGCTCTATTTTTGACCATGACAATCTTTATGTTGCTGCGGCCGACAGTATTGTTCGAGATGGGTTTTCAGCTATCGTGTGCCAGTGTTTTTGCCATCCTTTGTTTTTGCCCCTACGCTACCTACGCCTTGGGCGAGCTGAGCGTGCCATCGGGGGTTGCCAGTATTTTGTCCGTCACGCTGTGCTCGCAGCTCGCGACACTTCCCGTAACCATTCCCGCATTTGGGATCTTTTCGCTCATTGCCCCGCTTGCAAATGCCGTGATCGGTCCGGTGATAAGCGTTCTGCTCGCATCTTCGGTTGTGCTGGTGCCTTGCTCGCTTGTGCCGCTCTTGCGCCACGGGGCGCTTGTGGTGCCCATGGCTATCGCTCGCTGTGCCCTGTTCTTTGAGCAGCTCTTTGCTGCCGTTCCGGGCGCATCCGTAAGCGTGCCGCCCGATACGCCCTTGGTATACGTGGTGCCTTTTTCGCTGGTGGTCCTCTTGGTCTTGTGGCCACGCCCCAGCGCGCGGCCCATGGCGGTGGGGCTCCTGTGTTTGATGCTTGCAGCGGGCGTTCCGTATGTCTATTGGGATCGATGTGCGCCGCCTTCGGTGACAGTCCTTGATGTTGGCCAGGCCGATGCGATTCTGGTTCGTCAGGGTGGCGCCGTGGCGCTCGTCGACTGTGGGCTCGACGCGCGCGTGGTGTCGGCGTTGGTTCGCAATAACGTCCACCATATCGACGCCGTCTTCGTGACGCATTGGGATGAAGACCATTGGGGCGGTCTTCCCGACGTACTCGATCGGTTTTCGGTTGGAAGCATTGCGGTTGCGGCGGATGCGCTGGGCAGCGCGCCTGCTGAGGTTCTGAATCGCCCAAGCGTCACGTATCGGCAGGTGGCTCGCGGAGACACAGTCGATATCGGCGCATTTCGGGCTCGTGTGATGTGGCCGTTTGATACGGTTGACGGTGAGGGCAATGAGGACTCGCTTGTCTTGCTGCTCTCCTATGCTCAGGAAGGCAAAAGCCTGCGTATGCTCCTCACTGGTGATGCCGAGCTCGATCAGGAGCGCGAGTTTGTACAGGAGGTGGGTGATATCGATGTGCTCAAGCTGGGGCATCACGGCTCAAAAGATTCTGTCGATACAGACCTGCTGGAAACCCTTAAGCCCGAGCTCTCTATTGCGAGCGCGGGCGAGGGCAACCGCTACGGCCATCCATCCGATGCCTGCATCGATGCCGTTAGCGATGCGGGCGGCGCGTTCGCATGCACTATCGAGAGAGGCGACATTACCGTCTCGCCGACTGCGGCCGGTTTCGCCATGCGATGTCAGCGACCGTGATGCTGCCGTTGGCGCGGGACCAACCCGTGGGATAGAATGGCACGGTACGAACAGGAGAGCCTGCGGGAGGGGAGCGCGATGTCTGAAACCGGTCTGCTGCCGGCATATCTGATCGTCGGTACCGACGGAGTCAAGCGCGACCACGCCGTCTCGCGTATGAAAGCACGTCTGGAAAAGTCGGGTATGGTCGAGTTCAACCTCGACGAGCGCGACATGACCAAGGACCCCGATATCGAGTCCATTATCGGATCGCTCAACACTTTTCCCATGGGCAGCGAGTTTCGCTTGGTAATCCTTGACGGCTGCTCAAAGCTCGCCAAGGCGGTCTCGGAGCCGCTTGTCGAGTATTTAGCGAGTCCAAGCCCCACAACGGTCTGTTTCATCATCGCCGACTCGCTTGCCAAGAACACGCGCCTGTATAAGGCGATCGCCAAGATCGACAAGAAGGCCGTGATCGATTGCTCCGGCACCAAGCGCTGGGAGCTACCGCGCCGCGTGCAGCAGATGGCGACGCAGCACGGCAAGTCGATCTCGACGGCGGCCGCCGAGGAACTCGTCTCGCGTTCGGGTGAAAACACTCGCATGCTCGATAACGACTTGGTCAAGCTTGCCCAGATGGTCGATGCGCCGCAAATTGAGCTTGCCGATGTGGAACGCTGGATCGTGCGCACGGCCGAAGTTCAGCCCTGGGATTTTCTCAACGCGGTCTCGGCTCGTGATATGCGCCGCTCGCTTGAGCTCTTTGGGCTGCTACCCGCCAAGAGCTATGTGTGGACCTACACGCTGCTGTGCGGACGCATTCGCGAGCTTATCGTCGCCAAGGCGCTCGATGCGCGTGGGCAGGGTCGCGAGCTTGCCGCGACGCTCAAGCTTCAACCCTGGCAGGTTAAGAATCACCTGACCTGGGCACGCCGCTTTTCGATGGCGGAGCTCGTCGCGGCGCTCGAGGGCGCGGTCGATGTTGAGCTCGCTCTTAAGGGTTCGGCCGATTCTCAGAACGCGCTTTTGCTCTGGATTACGAACATCTTGAGAAAATCGTGATGATAGCTGTCTATTTGACAAATTCGTTCTATCCCTTTGAGGGGGAGCGTGCTATAGTAGGCGCTTGCATGACCTCACCGTGTCTCAGAGGTGTCATACATTTTTTGCAAGGAACTCGAAAGGAACTCCAGAAGTGGCAAACATCAAGTCTCAGAAGAAGCGTATCCGCACCAATGAGGCAGCTCGCATGCGTAACAAGGCTGTCAAGTCCGAGCTCAAGACGCTGACCAAGCATGTCCAGTCCGCCGTCGCCGAGGGCGACGCCGAGAAGGCCCAGGCTGCCCTCAAGACCGTCACCAAGCGTCTCGACATGGCTGCCGCCAAGCATGTTATCCACAAGAACCAGGCTTCCAACCGCAAGTCCGGTCTTGCCAAGCTCGTGAACAGCATCAACGCCTAAGTTGTAAATTTCACACCACACAGATTACGCGCATAAATGGAGCCTGTTTTATGGAACAGGCTCCATTTTTTGTATCGCTCGGGTAAGATAGTCCGCATGAATACTTCAATTGACATTTCCCACATCCGCAACTTCTCGATCGTTGCGCACATCGACCATGGCAAGTCCACGATCAGTGACCGCATCCTCGAGCTCACCCATACCGTCGACGAGCGCGACATGGAATCGCAGCTGCTCGACACCATGGATATCGAGCGCGAGCGCGGCATCACGATCAAGTCCAATGCCGTTCGCGTTTCCTATGACGCCGACGATGGCGAGACGTATCAGTTCAACCTGATCGATACGCCGGGCCACGTGGACTTTACCTACGAGGTCTCGCGTTCGCTTGCCGCTTGCGAGGGTGCGGTGCTCGTCGTCGACGCCACGCAGGGCGTCGAGGCGCAGACCGTCTCCAACGCGACGCTCGCCATGAACGCCAACCTGGATATCGTGCCCGCTATCAACAAGATCGACCTGCCGTCGGCACACCCCGACGAGGTTAAGACCGAGATCGAGGATGACCTTGCGATTCCTGCCGACGATGCCGTATGCGTATCGGGCAAGACCGGCGAGGGCATCCATGATCTGCTGGAGTCCATCGTCTTTTTGATCTCACCGCCCAAGGGCGATGCGACGGCTCCGCTCAAGGCGCTCATCCTGGATTCGTATTTTGACGAGTACCGCGGCGTCGTCGCCACGGTCCGCGTCTTTGACGGCTCCATCAAGAAGGGCGATACCCTGCGCATGATGCAGGCCGAGGGCGACTTTTTGGTCGATGGCGTGGGCGTCAAGCGCCCCGCCGAGACTCCGGTCGACGCGCTGACGGTCGGTGAGGTGGGCTACGTGGTCACGGGCCTGAAGGACCCTGAGGCCGTTCGCGTGGGCGATACCCTCACGTGGGCGTCGAATCCCTGCCCTGAGCCGCTTCCCGGTTACCGTGAGGCCAAGCCCATGGTCTACACGGGCTTGTTCCCGATCGACAACAAGGATTACGAGAACCTGCGTGACGCTCTCGATAAGCTGCATGTCAACGACCCGTCGTTGGTGTGGGAGCCCGAGACCTCGGTGGCGCTCGGCTTTGGCTTCCGCGTTGGCTTCTTGGGCCTGCTGCATATGGAGGTCGTCAAGGAGCGCCTGGAGCGCGAGTTCAACCTGGACCTCATCGCCACGAGCCCTTCGGTGGACTACCACGTCTACAAGACCGACGGCGAGATGCTTGATGTCCGCAGCCCGCAGGATCTGCCCGAGGCTACGCGCATCGAGCGCATTGAGGAGCCCTACCTCAAGGCCAAGATTATCTGCCCGCCCGAGTATACGGGAGCCGTCATGCAGCTCGCTATCGAGCACCGCGGCATTACGACCGACATGATCCACCTCACGAGCAAATCGGTCGAGATGCGCTTCGACATGCCGCTTGCCGAACTCATCCTGGACTTCTTTGACCAGCTCAAGAGCCGCACCAAGGGCTATGCGTCGCTCGACTATGAGTTCAACGAGTATCGTCCCTCCGAGCTCGTCAAGCTCGATATCCTGCTTTCGGGCGACGAGGTGGACGCGCTTTCGTTTATCGTGCACAAGGACAAGGCCTATGGCCTGGCCCGCGGGTTGTGCGACAAGCTTAAGGAAATAATTCCGCGCCAGCTGTTCGAGGTGCCCATTCAGGGTGCCATCGGCAACAAGATCATTGCCCGCTCGACCGTCAAGGCGCGCCGCAAGGACGTTTTGGCCAAGTGCTATGGCGGCGATATCTCGCGTAAGCGCAAGCTGCTCGAGAAGCAGAAAGAGGGCAAGAAGCGCATGAAGGCCATCGGTTCGGTCGAGGTCCCGCAAGAGGCCTTTATGGCGATCCTCAAGGTGGACGAGTAGTTCCATGGCGCTTTCCGAATACAGTACGCGGCTGCTGGGTGCCTATGCCGAGCAGCCGTTCCTTATGGCTCCCATGGCCGGCGTGACCGATCCCGCCTATCGCATCATGTGCCGCCGCCGCGGCGCCAATCTTGCCTATAGCGAGATGGTGAGCGTGGCGGGCCTTGCCTATGCCAGCAATAAGACGTGGCGCCTGGTGCTGCCGGCCGACGAGGAGCGGCAGATCTGCGTGCAGCTCTTTGGCTCCAAGCCCGATCAATTTGCGAGCGCCGTCGCTGCCGTCGAGGAGCGTGTGGGCAATCGCCTGTCGCTGATCGATATCAACATGGCCTGCCCGGCTCGCAAGGTCGTCGCCAAAGGCGAGGGCTCGGCGCTCATGCGCACGCCCGAGCTGGCCGAAAAGATCGTCGAGGCGGCGGTGGGCGCGGCGCACGTGCCCGTGACCGTTAAGATCCGCAAAGGCTTTTACGCCGAAGATCGCAATGCCGCGACGTTTGCCCAGATGCTCGAGGGGGCGGGCGCCGCTGCTGTGGCGGTGCATGGTCGCTGTGCCACGCAGCTCTATACGGGTCAGGCCGATTGGTCGGTCGTCGATGAGGTGGCCGATGCCGTCGAGATTCCCGTCATCGGTTCGGGCGACGTGTTCTCGGCCGAGGATGCCGCGGAGCATCTGCGCAACTCGGGTGCCAGCGCGGTGTTTATCGCACGCGGTATCTACGGTAATCCCTGGGTCTTTGGTGATGCTCGCGCCCTTGCGCTCAATGGCGTACCGGTGCCGGTGCGCAGCTCTGTCGAGCGCCTGGACGCCCTGCGCGAGCATCTCACGCTGACGCATGAGCTTCTGCCGCTCATGTCGCGTGCCCGTACGTATGCAAGCTGGTATCTAAAGGGCATGCCCCATGCCGCCGCCTGGCGCGCCCAGGTGGTGCGTTGCTCCACATATGAGGAGTTCATGGCATTGGTCGATGATATCGAGCGCGATGTGGTGGCCTGCGAGGCCGCACTTGCCGCTGGCGAGTCGGTGCCCGCCCATCCGCTGGAGGCCTAACGGTGGCCGTTAGCGCGCTGTACGTGCATGTGCCGTTTTGCGCTCAAAAGTGTCGGTACTGCGACTTTGACTCACGCAGTTTTGCTCCGTGCGACCTGAGCGCTGCGCTCGATGCCTATTTTGTGCAGCTGTATGCGCGCCTTGATGCCTTTGGAGACACCGGGGCGCTTGCACAGGTCCGCACCGTCTATGTTGGCGGCGGCACACCGTCGCTGGCGGGAGAGCGTCTGGTGGCGCTTGCCCGGCGTATTTGCATGTGGTGCAAGCCCGTTGAGTTTACCTGCGAGGCTAATCCTGAGTCGCTGACCGCCGAGCTTGCCGCTGCGCTTGCCAAGGTTGGTGTCACACGCGTCTCTCTGGGCGTGCAAACGCTCGATAATGCCGAACTTACCGCCATCGGCCGTATTCACGATGCCGATCGGGCGCTCGCTGCCATCACGACGGTTAAGGACGCTGGGCTCGATGTGTCGTGCGACCTTATGTGCGGCCTTCCCGGGCAGACCGCAGCGAGTTGGAAGCGCACGCTCGATGGCGTGTTGGCAGCGCTGCCGCATCATGTGTCGGTGTACCCGCTCACGCTCGAGCAAGGCACGCCGCTCTACCGCATGGCGTGTTACGACGAGTCGCTCGAGCCCGACGAGGATTTTCAGGCTGCGTGCATGGAAGCGGCGCGCGAGCGTCTGGGCGCGGCCGGCTATCACCCGTATGAGGTGGCAAGCTATGCTCTCGACGGACATGAGTGCTCGCATAACATCGCCTATTGGACCGGACGGGGCTATCTGGGCCTGGGTCGCTCTGCCGCCGGTATGCTCGACGCCGAGGATTTCGATCGCTTGGCCGGGCTTTATCCCGACGTGCCCGGTCGCGGCGATGCGTATCGCGTGCGTCTGGTGCAACGCGACGATGCCGCGACGACGTTTGATGCCGAGTATCTGTCGCGGCGCGAGGCGGCGGCGGAGGATTTGATGCTTGCCTGCCGCATGACGCGTGGCATTGGGCCCGACCTGTTGGTTCGCTCGGCAAGCGTGATTCCTGCAGACGAGCTGGCGGCGTCCTGTGACCGTGCGCTCGAGTTGGGCCTTGCCACCTGGGTACCCGATGATGTCGGGGGGCATGCGGGGCGCATCACCTCAAAAGATGTTGTAGCAGGTCGCGCCCGCGCCCGTTTAGCGCCCACCCACTTGGGCTGGCTCGATGGAAATATGCTGTTCGAGCTGTTTTGGGGTCTAGCTTAGGCCGCTCGGGTAGAATTACCGCAATATATACGCTGCTGTGAGCAGGAGGTTGCCGCGCATGGCGACGATGAACGAAAAAGATTACTACGAGATCCTGGGTGTCTCCAAGGACGCCACCTCGCGTGATATCCAGAAGGCCTTTCAGCAAAAGGCCCGCAAGCTCCATCCGGACGTCAACAAAGAGCCGGATGCCGAGGAAAAGTTTAAAGAGGTTTCCGAGGCCTATGCCGTGCTTTCGGACGAGCAGAAGCGTGCGCGCTATGATGCCATGCGCTCGGGCAATCCCTTCGCCGGCGCTCCTTCTGCTTCGCCCTATGGCGGCGGCTACGCCGGCAGCGCGGGCTATGGCAATCCCTTTGAGGGCGGCTTTCCCTTTGGTGGCGCCTGGGGCCAGCAGCGTCGCAGCCAGGCTGCCTATAATCCCGAGAACGGCGCCAACGTGGTCGTCGATATTAAGCTCGACGCCAAGGAGGCCAAGGGCGGTGCCCGCAAGACCGTCCGCTATACGCGCTTCGATACCTGTGGTCATTGCGGAGGCTCGGGCTCTATCTCGTCCGAGCATGCACATACCTGTCCGAGCTGCGGCGGTCGCGGCCACATCGACGTCGACCTGTCCTTCCTGTTTGGTGCCGGCACGTTCCAGTCGGTCTGCCCCGAGTGCGGCGGTTCCGGTAAGGTCGTCGCCGACCCCTGCCCCGATTGCGGTGGCAGCGGACGGACCCGTGTGACCTCCGAGCAGACGATTGAGTTTCCCGCCGGCACGCATGATGGCGACGAGGTCCATATTGACGGCATGGGTCACGCCGGCACCAACGGTGCCTCGGGCGGCGATTTGGTCGGGCGCGCCCATGTCGAGGCCGAACGCCTGGAGGGCAAGGCTCGTACCGGTTTTTACCTGATGGGCATCGTGGCGCCTTTTTTGGTGCTGTCGGCCATCTCGGGCGTGTTCTCGGCCTTTGCCATGATGTGCTTTGTTCCGTTTGCCATGGGCTTGTTCATGGTGCTCTCGGACGGCGTGCTTCACCGCAGCCTGCTGTGGTGGAAGCGCGGCGCGATGCAGTTTGCCAACGGTTTTGCCAACGGATTTATGTTTGCTCTCGTGTCGGTTTGGTTTGCGAGCTGCTCGCAACGTGCCATGCTTTCGCCCTACGCAATGCAATAACATCAAACCCTTTGTTTGCGGTCGGCCCAGCTTGGGTATAGGACGCACTGTGACAATAATGAAAGTCGGAAGGATTCGGTCGTGTCGGAAAATAGGGATTACTACGAGGTACTTGGCGTCGACAAGGATGCCGACGCGCGGACGATTAAGCGCGCGTTTCTAAAGAAGGCCCGTATCGTACACCCGGACGTTTCGGACGACCCCGATGCCGAGGCCAAGTTCAAAGAGCTCAACGAGGCATATTCCGTTCTTTCCGACGAGCAGAAGCGTGCAAACTACGATCGCTACGGTTCGCCCGACGGCCCCGGTGGCTCTGGCTATGTCGACATTAACGATATCTTTGGCGGCATGGGCATGGACGACCTCTTTTCGTCGTTCTTTGGCGGCGGTGCCGGCGGTGGCGCCCGAAATCGCCGCGAGCGTCGTCGCGGCCGCGATATGGCCATCTCCCTTTCGGTGACCCTTGAGGAGGCGGCGCTCGGTTGCAAAAAGACGATCAGCTATGACCGCCTTGCCCCCTGCGAGGATTGCAATGGCACCGGTAGGGCGGAGGGTGCGGCCGAAAAGCAGTGCAGCCGTTGCCACGGCACGGGCTATGTCACGACGGTCCAGCGCTCGTTCCTGGGTCAGGTTCAGTCCTCTTCGCCCTGCCCCGACTGTCATGGCGAAGGCACGGTCATCGACCATCCCTGCGAGACCTGCGACGGTCAGGGCCGCACGCCTTCGCATGAAAAGATCGACATCGATATCCCCGCCGGCGTCTCGACCGGTCGCCAGCTGCGCGTGAGCGGCTTTGGCGAGGCAGGCCTTCGTGGTGAGCCCTCGGGCGACCTGATCGTCAACGTGCGCGTCGCCGATCACGAGCGTTTTAAACGCAACGGCGACGACCTGTACCTCGTGAGCGATATCTCGATTGCGCAGGCTGCACTCGGCTGCGAGATTAAGGTTGAGGGCATTTTGCCCGACGAGGTCGTCAAGGTGTGCGTCCCCGCCGGTACGCAGTACGGCGACACCGTGAGTGTCAACAACTACGGTATGCCCCGTATCGGCGGTGGCGGCTCGCGTGGACGCTTGATTGTTCAGCTGCGCGTGCTCGTCCCCACGAACCTTTCCGCCAAGCAGCGCGAGCTGCTCGAGGCTTTCGCCGCCGAGTCGGGCGACGATGTCGCTTCCGGCAAGAAATCGGTGACCGATCGCATTAAGAGCGCTCTCGACGACATCCTCGATTAAGGAGCCCGCGTGCTCGCACCTCATATCTCTGTTGTCAACCTCGGCTGCCGTGTCAACCGGGTTGAGTCCGACCGTATCACTGCCGATCTTATGCGCCTGGGTTTTGCAATGGTGGAGCCTCAGGATGCGGAGCTGATCGTCATTAACACCTGTGCCGTTACGGGCGAGGCCGAGGCCAAGACCCGTAAGGCCGTCCGCCATGCGCTGGCTCATCCAAAAGAGCCCTATGTGGTCGTGACCGGGTGCGTTGTCAATTTGCACCCCGAGGAGCTTCTGGAGCTTTCGGACCGCGTGATCGCGGAGCCGTCTAAGATCGATGTCGCCGAACGCGTCTGCGAGGTGCTGGGCGTTGAGTCCGATAGCGTGGCTGCCTGTAGCGACGGCGATGTGGTCGACGCGCTCGGTCGCTCGCGTCTGGGTGTGAAGATCCAGGACGGCTGCAACCATCGTTGCACCTATTGCATTGTGTGGAAGGCCCGCGGCCCCGAGCGCTCCGTGCCGGTCGAGTCTGTGCTCGAACAAGTTCGTGAGGCTCAGGAGGCCGGCGTGCCCGAGGTGGTGCTGACGGGCGTGAACCTGGGCGCCTACGATGGCAAGAGTGCGACCGACGAACACGTCGAGATCGATGAGCTGCTCGAGGCAATCATGGAGCGTACGTCTATTCCTCATGTGCGCATTTCCTCGGTCGAGCCCATGGATATCTCCGAGCCCCTACTTAAGGTCATGGCGCGCTATCCGCAGCGCATCGCCCCGTTTTTGCACCTGCCCGTGCAGTCTGGCTGCACGGCGACCCTGCATCGCATGGGCCGTCCCTATAGCGCCGAGGCATTTGAGGAGACGGTGCGTATGATCCGCGCCAACTTGCCTCAGGCGTCCCTTTCGTGCGACGTCATCGTCGGTTTTCCCGGCGAGACGGACGCGGAATTTGAGGAGTCGCTGGCGTTGTGCCGTCGCGTGGGCTTTTCGCGCATGCATGTCTTCCGCTATAGCAAGCGTCCCGGTACCCTTGCTGCCGATATGCCCGACCAGGTGCCGCCCGAGGTTATGGCTGAGCGCAGCCGTCGTATGCGAGCCGCGGCGCAGGAACTCGCCATTGCCGACGCCCGCCGTCGCGTGGGCACCGTCGAGCGTGCCGTGCTCGAGTGTGGCGACAACCTGACGCTCGGTTCGTTCCATCATGCCCGTCTTGACGATACCTGCGGACTCACAGCCCCGTGCCTGCTCGATGTTGCTATCATCGGAGTCGATGATTCCGGCTTGGTCCATGCACGCAGGGAGGTTCATGGAAGCCTCGAAGATTAGACTTACCGTTCCCGATGGAATTGATCCCTCGCGCGTTTTGGGTGCCGGCGACGGCGTCCTTCGTGCGCTCGAGAGCTTGGTTCGCGCCCACGTGGTCGCCCGTGGCGACAGTATCGCCGTGTGCGGTGACCCGGACGAGGTCGAGCTCGTGGCGCGCTTTTTCGAGCATGCTTTTCGCGAGGTTGCCGCCGGACGGACGCTGTCTGTCGACGATGTCTCTCGCTGCCTGGCCGTCTTGCGCGACGGTGAGTACGGGGCTACGTCGCTTCGCGATGATGTGCTGCTTTCGTATCACGGTCGTGCCATTCGCCCCAAGACGCTCGGTCAAAAGCGCTATGTGGATGCCATCCGCTCGCATACCATCACGTTTGGCTTGGGTCCTGCCGGTACCGGTAAGACCTATCTGGCCATGGCACTCGCCGTTGCCGCGCTCAAGCGTCACGAGGTGGGCCGTCTGATCTTGACGCGTCCGGTTGTCGAGGCGGGGGAGAACTTGGGCTTTTTGCCCGGTACCCTCGAGGAAAAGATCGATCCCTACATGCGTCCGCTCTACGACGCCCTTTTTGACATGATGGATCGCGAGCGCACCGATGAGCTTATGGAGCGTGGCGTGATCGAGATCGCCCCGCTTGCCTACATGCGCGGTCGTACGCTGAGCGATGCCTTCGTGGTGCTCGACGAGGCTCAAAATACCACCCCCGAGCAGATGAAGATGTTCCTGACGCGCTTGGGCTTTAACTCCAAGTTTGTGATTACCGGTGACCTGAGCCAGCGTGACTTGGTAGGTCGTCGCGGCGGTCTTGCCGACGTTGAGCAGATTTTGGGTCGTGTCGACGATGTCGCGTTTTCGCACCTCGAGCGTGCCGACGTGGTGCGTCACGCCTTGGTGGGGCGAATCGTCGAGGCATATGATGCTTATGATGACGTGCGCGAGAAACGCGTGCGCGACCGAAAGGAGTCCCGTTGAGTGTATTGATCAGCAACGATGCCGAGCTCGATACGCTGCTTGACGCGCAGGAGGTAGAGCACATCTGCGAGGTCGTGCTTGCTGCCGAGGGCGTTGAGCGAAAAGTCGAGATTTCCCTTTCGTATGTCGATGAGGATGAGATGCACGAGCTCAACCACGAGTGGCGCGGTATCGACCGTGCCACCGATGTCCTCTCGTTTGAATGCGACTCGGCCTTTGACGAGGATATCCCAGCCGACGAGACGCTCGAGCTCGGCGATATCATCTTGGCCCCGCAGGTCATTGCCCGTCAGGCCCCCGGCTTTGGCAATAGCTCTGCCGATGAGTGCCGCCTGATGCTCGTGCATGGCATGTTGCATTTACTGGGCTACGATCATATCGACGACGACGAGGCCGAGGTCATGGAGGCCCGCGAGGACGCCATCCTGCGCGATTTGGCGCTCGAGCGCGGCGAGGACCCCAAGCTGGTTCACGTCGGCCCCATCACCAACCATGCCCACGACTAGGAGCCGTCTATGATTCCCGGATCGAACAAGGACCATCCGTCCTTTTTAAAGTCGTTCTCCTACGCCATGGAGGGCTTCGTTACCGCCGTCAAGACCGAGCGTAACATTAAGGTCATGCTCGTGGCGGGTGTGTGCACTGTCATTGCCGGCTGCATCGTGGGGCTCGACATTGCCGAGTGGGCTACGATTATCATTTGCTGCGGCCTGGTGATTCACGGCGAGCTGTGCAACACCGCCATGGAGGCGATTGTCGATTTGGCGACCCAGGAGTTCCATCCGCTGGCAAAGCGTGCAAAGGATATCGCCGCCGCCTCCGTATACGTTCTTTCCATCACCGCCGCGATTGTGGGCTTGTTGGTATTTGCCCACGCGCTCGGCTTTATTTAGAAAGGGATCTTCATGTCCGACAATATGCAGCCTATCGATGAAACGCTGGACGACGAGCCCCTGGATGCTGTGGATGCCGAAGCGACTGAGGCTTGCGAGGTCGAGGAGTTCGACCCGTTTGAGGGCATGAGTGACGAGGAGCTCGACGCCCTGTGCGACGAGGGCGACAGCCTCGCGGGCTTTGGCGACGTTGAGCCCGGTTTCCGCAGCGGCTTCGTGGCCCTGGTCGGTCGCCCCAACGCCGGTAAGTCCACGCTGCTCAACGCCTGCTATGGCAAAAAGGTCGCCATCACCTCGCCGGTGGCCCAGACGACCCGCCGTCGCATGCGCGCCGTCGTCAATCGCCCCGGTTACCAGCTGGTTTTTGTCGATACCCCGGGTATTCACAAACCCAAGGACGGCCTGGGGTCCGAGCTCAACAAGAGCGCGCTGTTCGAGCTGAACGATGTCGATGTCGTCGCGTTTTTGATTGATGCCACCAAACCGATCGGCAGGGGAGACGCCTGGGTTGCCGAGCGCGTCAGATGCGCCCGTTCCAAGAAGGTCCTGGTGCTCACCAAGGCCGATGAGGCCGATCCCGCACAGGTCATGGAGCAGCTTAAGGCCGCCCACGAGCTCATGGAATATGACGATGAGATCGTGACGTCGTCGGTCAAGAACTTTAACGTCGATGCCTTCATCGAGACCGTTGCGCACTTTTTGCCCGAGGGCCCGCGTTGGTTCCCCGAGGACATGGGTACCGACGCTTCCGACGAGACGCTCGTTGCCGAGTTTGTGCGCGAGAAGGTCTTGCGCCGCACCCGTGATGAGATTCCGCACTCCGTTGGCGTAATCTGCGATGCGCTCGAGCAGACCAAGAAGGTGCTGCGCGTGCATGCCACCATTTACGTCGAGCGCGAGGGCCAAAAGGGCATCATCATCGGTAAGGGCGGCGAGATGATCAAGCATATCGGCATCGACGCCCGTCGCGATCTTGAGCGCATCTTTGGCACGCAGGTCTTTTTGGAGCTGGATGTGAAGGTAAAGGCCGGCTGGCGTGACGACGAGGCCCAGATTCGCCGTTTTGGCTACAACGCCGAGGACTAAGGGCGCGCGGCGCTCATGGCAGGCTCACGGACATATCGCACAAAGGTACTCGTCCTCGATAAGACCAAGCTCAAGGAGACCGATCTGATCTTGACGATGCTCGATGAGCGGGGTCGGCAGGTCCGTGCCGTGGCAAAGGGCGCGCGCAAACCCGGCGGGCGCCTGGCGGCGCGCTGCGAGCTGTTCTGTACCGTCGATATGCTGCTCGCGCACGGACGGTCGCTCGACGTGGTTTCCCAGGCCGAGCTTATGGAGGCGCCGCTCGGCGCCGCGCCCGATTACGAGACGACCTGCGCCGCAAGCGCGATCGCCGAGGTCGCGCGCGTGTGCTCGTTCGAGGACGCCGAGGACCCGTTTACCTTTGCCATTACGCAGCGAGCACTTGCCCTGGTGGGCAGCAGGCTCGACACGGCACATATGGACCTGCTTGTGGCGGCATATGTCTTTAAGCTGTTGTCGCACGTTGGCTATCGACCCGATTTTTCGGCCTGCGTACTGTGCGGAGACCCCATGCTGTCGTATTTTTCGCCCCAGGCGGGCGGGCTCATGTGCGGGTCGTGCGCGTCGAGCGTTCCGGGTGCCGAGCTGGTGTCGACCGGCGAGGTCGCATGGCTGCGCGCCCTCATGTCCATGACCTTCGATGCGCTCATGGCCGAGAGGGTCGATCCTCATACTGCCGCCTTTTTGCTGGGGCTTTCGCATGTTTGGGCTGCGACGCACACCGATCAGCGTCTTCGCGCGATGGAATTCATGTTGGGTCGGTGATGATGGGCATACGCGGTCCGCTTGTGGTAACATACCGACCTGTTGGTACCTCGACCTTGGATGCTCGCTCCACCGGCGGCTTCCCAGTCCGAGGCGAATAGAGTCGCCCGCGGGCGACGCGAAACGAAAGGTGAAACAATGACTGTTTCCAAAGAGCGCAAGGCGGAGCTGACTGCCCAGTTCGGTAACACCCCGGTCGACACCGGCAACCCCAAGGTTCAGGTCGCCATCCTGACCGAGCGCATCAAGGAGCTGACCGAGCACATGAAGTCCCACCAGAAGGACTTCCACACCCGTCGTGGTCTGCTCATGCTCGTCGGTCGCCGTCGTCGTCTCCTCTCCTACATCAAGAAGAACGACGTCGTCGAGTATCGTGAGCTCATCAAGGCTCTGGGCATCCGCGACAACATCCAGTAAGGATTTGTACATGCTTAAGAGCGTCCTGCGCAGCGGGGCGCTCTTTTTGTGTAAGGGCGTGAACAATCACGCTCTGAAGCGTGGCGGGGGCAGGGGGCCCGCGTCACATGAGAAGCCCGCTGGCAAGGGGCCTGCGGGGTAAAGGAGAACAATGACACTCGTATCCAAGACCTTTGAGCTGTACGGCAAGACCTACACCTTTGAGTCGGGCGAACTTGCCAAGCAGGCCACCGGCGCCTGTCTGGTCAAGCAGGGCGACACCACGATGCTCGACACCGTGGTCGTCTCCAAGGAGCGCAAGAACTACGACTTCTTTCCGCTGACCGTCGACTTCAACGAGAAGATGTACGCTGCCGGCCGCATCCCGGGTGGCTACCTCAAGCGTGAGGGCCGTCCCAGCGAGAAGGCCACGCTCACGGCCCGCATGATCGACCGTCCTATTCGCCCGAGCTTCCCGGACGGCTTCCGCAACGAGGTGCACATCGTCGCCACCTCGCTCGTCGCCGACCAGGTCAACCCCTTCGACGTCATCAACGTCATGGGTGCCTCCCTGGCCATGACGCTCGGCGGCGTGCCCTTCGAGGGCCCGCTTGCGTGCGTGCGCATCGGCCGCAACGTGGAGACCGGCGAGTTTATCGTCAACCCCACCTATGAGGAGCGCGAGAACTCCGATCTGGACCTGGAGCTGGGCGGCTCTGCCGACTTCATCTCGATGGTCGAGGCCGGCGCCGATGAGATCTCCGAGGACGATATGCTCGCCGCTATGAAGTTTGGCCAGGAGGCCCTCGCTGCCTTCTGCCAGGCTCAGGACGAGTTCGTTGCCGAGTGGGAGCAGGTCAACGGCGCTATCGTCAAGAAGGAGTACCCGCTCGACCAGCCCGTCGAGGAGGTCCAGGAGCGCATCTTCGCCCACTACGACGAGATGGCAGCCGCCCTTCGCGACGCCGACAAGCTATCCCGTATCGGCAAGGTCGAGGCTCTGAAGGAGTCCATCCGTGCCGAGTTCACCGAGGAGGAGCAGGCCGCTTGGGAGCGCGAGATCCCCGTGGCACTCAAGAAGCTCGAGAAGAAGGCCATGCGCACCATGGTCGTCGAGACCGGTGAGCGCGTCGACGGCCGTGCCGCCGATGAGATCCGCCCCATTATGGTGAAGGACAACTACCTGCCGCTCGTTCATGGCTCCGGCCTGTTCCAGCGCGGCCAGACCCAGGTGCTCTCCGTCCTGTCGCTCGGTATGCTCAACGAGGGCCAGCGTCTGGATACCATCGAGCCCACCGAGGGCAAGCGCTACATGCACCACTACAACTTCCCGCCGTTCTGCACCGGCGAGACCGGCCGCATGGGTAGCCCCAAGCGCCGCGAGATCGGCCACGGCAACCTGGCTGAGCGCGCCCTGCTTCCGGTGCTCCCCGACGAGAACGAGTTCCCCTACGCCATCCGCGTGGTCTCCGAGGTCATGGAGTCCAACGGCTCCTCTTCGATGGCTTCGACCTGCGGCTCCACGCTCGCCCTTATGGACGGCGGCGTTCCCATTAAGCGCCCGGTCTCCGGTATCGCCATGGGCCTGATCCAGGAGGAGGGCAAGACCGTGGTCCTGTCTGACATCCAGGGTCTTGAGGACTTCCTGGGCGATATGGACTTTAAGGTCACCGGCACCACCGAGGGCATTACCGCTCTGCAGATGGACAACAAGGCCACCGGCCTTACCTTTGACATCCTGGCCCGCGCCCTGCAGCAGGCCAAGGAGGGTCGCGCCTTCATCCTGCAGAAGATGCTCGATGTGATCCCCGAGCCGCGCCACACCACGCGCAGCACCGCTCCGCGCATCGTCTCCATCCAGGTTCCGACCGACAAGATCCGCGACGTCATCGGTTCCGGCGGTAAGGTCATCCGCGGCATCCAAGACGAGACCGGTGCTTTGGTCGACATCCAGGAGGACGGCACTGTCTTTGTCGGCGGCACCGGCGAGTCCGTCGACCAGGCCGTCGAGCGCATCAAGCTCATCATCAAGGTTCCCGAGCCGGGCGAGGAGTACACCGGTCGCGTGGTCTCCATCCAGCCCTTCGGCGCCTTTGTCAACCTGCTGCCCGGTAAGGACGGCCTGCTGCACATCTCCCGCGTCGCCAAGGGCCGCGTGGAGAAGGTCGAGGACGTCCTCAACGTGGGCGACGAGGTTAAGGTCGTCGTCATCGAGGTCGACGATCGCGGCAAGATCTCGCTCGATCGTCTGGATAAGCCCGAGGCTCCGGCTCGTGCCGAGGGTGCCTCCGAGGGCGACGGTGAGCACTTCCAGCGCCGTGAGCGTCCGCGTCGCGAGCGCTCCGAGCGCAGCGACCGTCCGCGCCGTCCCGGTGACAACGGAGGCCGCAAGCCCCGCCGTCACCACGACGCCGAGTAACAGCCGTACATAAGCGGCTCAACAAGGGCGACTCCGGACAGGGGTCGCCCTTTTGCTATTCCCGGCGGGATCCGCGGGTAAAGTTTCCTGCTCTACAGTCCTGCTCGCACGGAGAGCACATTAAGTGCTCTCCGGCTCGTGCGGAACTCGCGATAAACTTTACCCGCGGCCCCCGCCGGGAATAGCAAAAGGGCTGGTTGGTGCGGGTTTCGATTTTGTCAGATAGTCTATTCAGTTATCTGAATTCAGATTTTTAGATAATCGCATGTGCGGCATTACCCCAGATAAAACCGACCAAAATAAACCTGTCCCTTTTTGGCAGGTCTGGGGCCATCGGGGGCCGGGGCGGGTTAAGTTTGTCGCGAGTTCCGCACGCAAAGGAAAGCACTTAATGTGCTTTCCGTCTTGCGCAGGACTGTAGAGCAGCAAACTTAACCCGCCCCGGCCCCCGATGGCCCCAGACCGGCGGGATGGACCGGTTTGGATGGGGCTTTGATGCATGGGTGGTCTGTTGGTGGGCAAATGGGTATCATAATGCGGTTACTGCATCGACTCCGTGATGCATGTTTGTACGTTCCCGGCGGTCGGTTTGCCAGAAGCGCCCCGTCGGTTGTTCCAGACCCGTTTCGAAGAAAGGAAACCGCACGAACCTATGGCAGCTAAAAAATCATCTCCCTTGAAGATCATTCCGCTCGGAGGCCTTGACGGCATCGGCAAGAATATGACGGTCTTCGAGTGCGGCGACGACATGGTGCTCGTCGACGCCGGCCTTATGTTCCCCGACGACTCCCAGCCCGGTATCGATTTGGTGCTTCCCGACTACACCTATGTTCTGGAGAACGAGGAGAAGCTCCGCGGCATCATCGTCACCCACGGCCACGAGGACCATACCGGTTCGCTTCCGTACCTGCTGCAGGACCTCAACAACAAGGTGCCCATCTTCTCGAGTAAGCTGACGCTTGGTTTCATCGAGGGCAAGCTTTCCGAGTTCCGCATCCGCGCGCCCAAGTTCCGCGAGGTCAAGGGCGGTAGCCATGTCAATCTTGGTGGCATTTCGCTCGACTTCTTCTCTATGACGCACTCGATTCCGGGCGCTTTGGGCGTATTCATTCGCACTAACCAGGGCACCGTTATGCACACGGGCGACTTTAAGCTCGACCAGACGCCCATCGATGGCGTCACGCCCGATTATGCCGCCATCAGTCGCTTTGCCAAGCAGGGCATCGACCTGTTGCTTTCCGACTCCACCAACGCCACGGTTCCGGGCTTTACCAAGTCCGAGGCCGAGGTCGGTCCCAACTTGCTGCACGCCATCAAGAATGCCCCGGGCCGCGTGTTCGTCGCGTCGTTCTCGAGCCATATCCATCGCCTGCAGCAGATTTGCGACGCCGCCCGCAAGTGCGGCCGCAAGGTCGTCGTGACCGGACGTTCCATGCTCACCAACACCCGCGTGGCGCGCGAGCTGGGCTACCTCAACATCGACGATGCCGATATCATCGATGCCTTCGATATCGATAACCTGCCTGACGACAAGATCGTCGTCATGTGCACCGGCTCTCAGGGCGAGCCGCTGTCGGCGCTGTCCCGCATGGCCAACGGCGAGCACAAGACGCTCTCCATCCACGAGGGCGATACCGTCATCCTCTCGGCGACCCCTGTTCCCGGCAACGAGAAGGCCGTCCAGCAGGTCGTCAACAGCCTGGCCAAGCTTGGCTGCGACGTGTGGGATAAGAATCGCGCCCTCGTCCATGTCTCGGGTCACGGCAGCCAGGAGGAGCTCAAGCTTCTGATGGCCATGGCCAAGCCCACCTACTTTATGCCGGTTCACGGCGAGGCCGTGCACCTGCGAGCCCATGCCCAGCTTGCCCGCAAGATGGGTATTAAGGATGATCACATCTTTATCCTCGATAACGGTGACACGCTCGAGATGCGCGGTGGTATTGTCAAGCGCGGCACGCCCGTCGAATCCGGCGTCGTCTACGTCGACGGCCTGCGCATCGGTGATACCGACCCCATCGTCCTGCGCGATCGTCAGAAGCTCGCTAATGACGGTATGGTCACAGCCGTCGCCATCGTTTCGCTCAAGCATAAGAAGATCGAGGCCATCGAGTTCTCGGGCCGCGGCGTCTCATTTGCCATCGATGACCAGTTCTCCGAGGATGCCTCCGCATCCATCATGAAGACGATCGAGAAGGGCAAGTTTAGCTTTACGAGCAGCGGCTCCGATGCCATTCGCAAGGCCGTGCGCGATTCGCTCTCCAACTTCATTTGGAGCCGTACGCGCACCCGTCCGATGATCATCCCGGTCGTCATGGAGGTTTAGTTTGGCGCGCGGATCTGCACAAAACGCCAAAGGCAATAAAGCCAACAACCAACCGGCATCTGCTAAGGGTGCCGGTTCCCATCTTCGTGCCAATAAGGGCCACGAGGCCGAGTTCGACGATGTTGAGCCCCTGGTCGAGCCTTCGGCCAACCGCGATATCGCCGGCGTGGTTATTGCCGTTTTGGCGATTGCGTCTTTCATTGCCGTGATTTCTCCGGCAACGGCACCCGTGACGGCAGTGGTTGCCGGTTTCTACCATCTTGGCTTTGGCCTGGGCGCCTACGTGCTGCCGATCGTCATTTTGCTGTTTGCCGCCACGCTCTTTTTGGGTGAGGACTCGCCGCTCAACATTCGTTCGGTCGCGGGCGGCGCCGTTGTCTTTATCGCCGTCGTCTCCATTCTTTCGTTGATGGTGCCGGGCACGAGCGATTCGTGCGACCTCATGTTTGTGCCGCAAAACCTGTCCGCCTCGGGCGGCTACATCGGTGCGTTTATTGCGAGTGCGCTGCAGAATGCCCTGGGTAAACCTATCGCGATGGTGGTCCTGTTGGGTTTGGCCGTCGTTGGCTTTGTCATCATCGGCTTTTCGGTGGGTGGCGTTTTGCGCTCTGCGCGCGATCGCGCTGCCGATTTCGCCGAGCGTCGTCGTGCCGATGTCAATGCGAGCCCGTGGGGCGACGAAGAGGCCCTGTCGGTTCCCGGCGTCGCCCGTCCGCACCTGAGCATTCTTCGTCAGAAGGGCTCCGATATGGCCGTGACCACGGTCATGGGCAATGATGCGGACCCTGTTCGGGACGATGACGACAAGGACGATGATCCGTTTGTCGACGTGTCCGAGGCTGTGGAGGCCGAGCGCGCCAAGACCACGCTGCTGCCACGCCGCCATGCCAACAAGGGCAAGTCCGCGCCCAAGCTCAACACGAGTGAGCCCGACCCGTCTTGGTCCGATAGCGAAATCGAACTCACCGCGGGCGATGACGAGGATGACGAGTGTCCGCTCGAGACCGCCAAGACAACTTTGCTTCCGCGTCGCCAAGACAGGCGAGGACAGGTCACCGGACAGCTTTCGATGGAAGACGACCCGGACAAGGTCGACGAGTCCGAGCCGCCGTTTGCCGTGAACCCCGTGTCTGCTGCCCCGCAGATCCCCGATTTCCTGAAGCACCCCAAGGTTGCCGACGCCTCCACCCCAACGGCTTCCGCTGCTCCTGTTGCAGCCGGCGATGGGGGAGCTGACGGCACTGCTGCCGATGTCGAGGGCGAGCAAGAGGATGGCCTCAAACTCCCGCCGCTCGAAATCCTGCACGCCAATCCGCAGTCGGCGTCCGCCGCGTCTTCTGACAAGGAGTTGGAGCAGACTGCCGAGTCGCTGCAGTCCACTTTGTTGGAGTTTGGCCGTAGCGCTCGCGTCGTCGGCTGGATTGCCGGTCCCACGGTGACGACCTTTAAGCTGCAGCCCGGCGAGGGCGAGCGCGTGAGCAAGATTTCGAGCCTCGAGGACGATATCGCGCTTTCGCTTGCCGCCCAGTCGGTGCGTATCTTTGCGCCGATTCCCGGTACCTCGCTTGTGGGTATCGAGATTCCCAATCGCAAGCGCCAGAACGTTAACCTGGGCGACGTGCTTCCCTATGTGAAGGGCGGTCCGCTCGAGCTGGCCATCGGCCGCGATGCCGAGGGTACGCCGGTTGTCGCCGACCTCGCCAAGATGCCCCACCTGCTTATTGCCGGTACCACCGGTTCCGGTAAGTCGGTCATGATCAACTCCATCATCACGACCCTGCTCATGCGCGCGCTTCCCGAGGACGTTCGCTTGATCATGGTCGATCCCAAGCGCGTTGAGCTTGCCGGCTATAACGGCCTGCCCCATCTCTATGTGCCCGTGGTGACCGAACCCAAGCAGGCTGCGAGTGCCTTGCAATGGGCTGTGTCCGAGATGGAGCGTCGCCTGAAGGTCTTCGAGCGCCTCAACGTTCGCAAGATCTCGACGTATAACGAAAAGCAGGCCGCCGGCGAGTTCGAACACTACGATAACCCGCCGCAAAAGATGCCCTATCTGGTCATTATCATCGACGAGCTATCGGACCTGATGATGGTTGCCGGCAAGGATGTCGAGGCCTCGATCGTTCGTATCGCCCAGCTGGGCCGTGCCGCCGGTATTCACCTTATCGTGGCTACGCAGCGCCCCAGCTCCAACGTGGTGACGGGCCTCATTAAGGCCAACATCACCAATCGTATCGCCTTTAACGTGGCCACGGGCATCGATTCCCGCGTCATTATCGACCAGATGGGCGCCGAAAAGCTCACCGGTTTGGGCGACATGCTGTTCTCCAAGGTCGACTGGGGCAAGCCCCGCCGTATCCAGGGCTGTTTTGTCTCGGATGACGAGATCAACGAGATCGTCGAGTTCGTTAAGTCGCAAAGCGAGCCCGACTACCACGAGGAGATTCTGTCTGCCGTGGCGCCTGCTTCCATGTCCATGGCTGGTGGCGGCATTGTTCGCACGGGCGTTGCCGAACCGCAGGATGACGACCCGCTTATCTGGGAGGCCGCCCATATTGTGGTGGAATCGCAGCTGGGCTCCACATCTGGCCTGCAACGCCGCCTCAAGGTTGGCTATGCGCGCGCCGGGCGTATTATGGACATGCTGGAAGAAAAGGGCGTCGTCGGCCCGCCCGACGGTTCCAAGCCGCGCGAGGTCCTGCTGGATGACGAAGGGCTTGCCGCGCTGGAGTCTGTCGACGCCGAGATGGTACGTGAAGATCGTGAGTTTGGAGGATTCTGATGGCTGCACGCTTTGGTGACATGCTGCTCGAGCAGCGTCGCCGGATGGGCCTTTCCATCCAGCAGGTCGCCAACACCATCAAAATCAGGCCGCAGATCATCGAGTTTTTCGAGACTGGTAACTTTGCATCGATGCCTCCGCGTGGCTATGCGCAGGGCATGATATCGAGCTACGCTCGCTTTTTGGGGCTTAACCCGCGCGAGGTCGTCAACGCTTATTTTGACGACCTCATGGCATATGAACGCGATACCTCGCAGCAGGGCGGTCGTTTTCAGGATGCTGCCGGCTACGTTAACTCGCGTTCTTCGGTCGATAACGGTCGTTTTTTGATGGTTCAGGGTGGTCGTACGACACGGTACGGCCAGCGCCCTCCGCAAGCGGGCTATATCACCGAGACGGGCTCCAGCGAGGAAATTCGTTCTCAGCGAGATCGTTTTCGCAGTACGCCCCTGCCAGATGACCGTGCGCTTCCCGCCGCTCGCGGGTTGAGTCGCGATCCTCGCGCCGGTTACGGCGACGGTGGATACTCCGGTCGTAGCTATCGCGGAGTACCCGCCGGGCGTTCCCGCGATGGCTATTCCGACGCCGATACCACGCAGGTGACGCCGCGCCTCCGTTCGCAATCCCAGCCCTATGGGCAGCGCTCTTCGGCGCCTCGTTCTGGCCAGCGCGGCTATCAGGGCCGTGGCGAGCTTGCGCCGCGTCCGGGCCGGCGGGGTTCGCAGCGCCAGAGTAGCTATCGTGGTCGTCCCGATAGCGGTCGCGGCCGCATACCGCAGGGTAATGGTCGTGGTAGCTCCAATCGCGGACGCGGCGTTGGGCGCGCCTCTCAATACAACACGATCGATCCGCGCATTATTTACGTCGGCATCGGTGCCGTGGTGCTGCTGTTGATTTTGCTCATCGTGGTACTCCTGCGTGGTTGCGGCTCTGCTGCACCCGAGTCGACGCCCGAGACACCTGTGGCTACCAAGACGACGACTAAGAAATCTTCCAAGAAGACCGAATCCACTGACGAGGACAAAGACGCCGACGAGGCGACGGATACGGTCGGTTCCGATGCTGCCAAGGCGACGGTGGAAAAGGAAGAGGACGAGGTCACCAAGGTCAAGGTCTCTGTTGCCAAGGGCAAGACCGCCTGGATCGAGGTCAAGGTCGACGGTAAATCGGTCTATGGCGCTCAAGCGACCGGTCCTTTTGAGCAGGAGTACACGCCCGAGTCCTCGATTGAGATCACCACGTCCAAGCCCTCCGATGTCACGGTCACCAAGAATGGTGAAAAGGTTCGCTATGACACCAAGACATCGGGTGTGGCGCGCGTGACCATTACCGTTCCTAAGAAGGAGACCGCTGACTCCGCGAACGGCGATAATGCCGGCGGTACCGATAATGCCGACGGCACCGATGCCCAGTCTACCGTCGGCACCGACACGGCATCCGACGGCCAGACAGTGAACGATACAGATGACTATTCGTACGACAGCTACTAAGGCTCCCCGTACCGAAAGGAAGAACCATGGCTAAAGATTCCAGCTTTGACGTTGTGTCCGAGGTTAACATGCAGGAGGTCGATAACGCCTTCCAGCAGACCGCCCGCGAGATTTCCCAGCGCTATGACCTTAAAGACTCCGGCGCCACCATCGAGCTTTCGAAGGGCGACAAGCTCTTTACGATTAACGCTCCGGCCGATTTTGTCTCCAAGCAGATCATCGATGTTTTGAGCTCCAAGCTCATCAAGCGCGGTATCGACCTCAAGGCTGTCTCTTGGGACGCCCCGCAGGCGGCTTCGGGCGGTACCGTGCGCGTGCTCGGTCATATCGTCGAGGGCATCGACCAGGCGACCGCAAAGAAGATCAATAAAGACATCAAGGATCAAAAGCTTAAGGTCAAGGTGACCATCGAGGCCGATAAGCTGCGCGTTTCCTCGGCTTCTAAGGACGCTTTACAGACGGTGATTCAGTTCCTGCGCGACCAGGACTACGGACAGCCGCTGCAGTTTACCAACTACCGCTAATTTACTCGAAAGGACCGCTCTCCAACATGGATACTCCGTTGGGTTCCGTACTCTATATCACGCTTGGCTGCGCCAAGAACGAGGTCGATACCGACCGCATGCGTTCGCTGCTGACCGCTGCGGGCTACGAGGAGGCATTCGATCCTCAGGATGCCGATATCGCCATTGTCAATACGTGCTCGTTTCTTACCTCGGCGACGTCTGAGAGCATCGAGACCACGCTCGAGCTCGCTAACGAGGTGCAGGGCGGCGTTCGCTCCTGCCCCATTGTCATGTGCGGTTGCGTGCCGTCTCGTTACGGCGACGACCTGCCCGACGAGCTGCCCGAGGTCGCGGCATTTGTGAAGGCCGATGAGGAAGACGGTATCGTCTCTGTCATCGATGGCGTTCTTGGTGTGGAGCGTAAAATTGCTGCCTATATCCCGCAGGTCAAGCGTACCGTCGAGGGCGCTGTCGCCTACGTCAAGATCTCCGATGGCTGCAATCGTTTTTGCAGCTTCTGCATGATTCCCTACATTCGCGGTCGCTATCATTCGCGCAATGCCGAAAGCATTATCTCCGAGGTGCGCGACCTGGTTGCCGGCGGTGTGCGCGAGATCGTGCTGATCGGCCAGGACACGGGCATTTGGGGCACCGACTTTGTCGATGAGGACGCCGCTGAGGCCTCACCGCGCAATCTGGCGCAGCTGCTGCGCGCCGTCGCCGAGGCTGTGCGCCCGCACAACGTCTGGGTTCGCGTGCTCTATCTGCAGCCCGAGGGTATGACCGACGAGCTTATCGAGACGATTCGCGATACGCCCGAGGTGTTGCCCTATATCGATATCCCCGTGCAGCACTGCGACGCGCGCATCCTCAAGGCCATGCGTCGCTCCGGTTCGCGTCAGGAGCTCGAGGAACTGTTCCGCGATCTTCGTGATCGTATTCCCGGCATCGTGATTCGCTCCACGGCCATGGTCGGCTTTCCGACCGAGACCGACGACGAGTTCCGTGATCTTATCGACTTTATGGACACCGTCGGCTTTGACTATACGAGCGTCTTTGCCTACTCGCGGGAGGAGGGCAGCCTGGCCGCCAATATGGAGGGCCAGGTCGATGAGGAGGTCAAGCTCGAGCGCGCCCAGGAGGCCATGGATCTGGCCGAGTCGCTGGGTTTTGCCGCCACGGCAGCCCATGTGGGCGAGCGTGCCCAGGTAATCGTCGACGGTATCGAGGAGACCGAGGACAGCGCCGAGCTGATCGGTCATGCCTGGTTCCAGGCGCCCGATTCCGATGGCGCGGTGCATCTGGACGCCAGCGAGGCGTCCGTGGGCGATATTTTGACCGTCGAGTTTACCGATAGCTTCTGCTATGAGCTTATCGGCCATGTTGTGGAGTAGGAGAGCGTCGTGGCAAACGAGAGCAATAAGGAACTGACGAGCGTTTGGACGCCCGCCAACATCGTGACGTGCGTTCGCATCGTCTTTATTCCGGTGTTCATGATCGTCTCGGCCCTGTCTCACGGGGGCGTTGCCGGTACGGACTGGAGCACCTTCGACGGCCCGCTCGCCGCCGCTGCCTTCATTCTGTATGTGATCCTGTCGTGCACCGATAAGGTCGACGGCTATCTGGCGCGCTCACGCAACGAGATCACCGATTTCGGCAAGTTCTTGGACCCCATCGCCGACAAGTTGCTGGTGTTCTCGGCCTTGCTGCTGTTCTTGGATTTTGGCGCGGTGACCGTGTGGTCCGTGTTCATTATCCTGTTTCGCGAGCTGTTGGTGAGCGCACTTCGCATGGTCGCGAGTGCTGCCGGTGTGGTCGTTGCCGCCGATAAGCTCGGCAAGTACAAGACGGCGACCACGATGGTCTCCATCTGTGGCTATCTGTGCGTCTTTGCGATGGCCGGTCTTCAGCTGGGGCCGGCGTCGCTGCTGCTCGGTGTCTATTCGGTGTCGCGCTTCCTGTACGTCATCGCCGTCATTTTGACCATTATCTCGGGTGCCCAGTACTTCTGGAACTGCCGTAAGATCGTCTTTTCGGTCTAGGTCCTGGTGGGTATGACGGAGTCTTATTTGCAGATCGCCGCAAACAACGAGGAGCTGGCGCGCGAGATTGTCGAGCGCGCGAGTGCCCGTGGCGTGACGGTGTCGACGGCGGAGTCGCTGACGGCGGGCATGATCGCCTCGACGATTGCCGATATCCCGGGTGCCTCGGCGGTGCTTCGTGGCGGTGCGGTGACCTACTGCGATGAGATCAAACATCGCGTGCTCGGCGTCGAGCAGGAAACACTCGATCGGTTTAGCGCCGTGTCGCATCAGACGGCGCGTGAGATGGCCGCGGGCTCGCTGGACCTCTATCAGAGCGATGTCGCCGTGAGCGCAACGGGCTACGCTGGGCCCGGCGGCGGTACCGAGCAAGACCCCGCCGGCACGTTCTATATCGGCTGGGCGTATCGCGCGGCCGATGGGGGAGCGACGGTCGTTGAGTCTGCGCGCTGTCACTACGAGGGTGATCGGTCGTGCGTCCGTGCCTATGCGGTCGCTGAGGCTTTGGAACGCATTGTCCGCGTGCTCAATTCCATGGAATAGACGTGTTTTAAGGGGCCTTAGGGCCCCTTAATTGTGGGGATAGGGACCTTTGGCAAGGAATGCGCTTGCGCTGGCACATGTCTTTAATTTGTACGAGCACTCGTATTTGCGATTGGCATGGTCAAGCGTTTGGTCGGTGATTGGTCGGCGTTTGGTCGGGTTTTGGAATGGACGGGTGCATATGATGAACCTGAACGGTTGACCACGAACAGCCGTTCGTTTATCATCGATTCAGGTTGTTAAGAGGAGGGCTATTCATGGCCAAGAATTCAGGTCCCGTACGTACCGTTCATACGCGCACGACGGGTAAAGAGCGCGACGAGATGATCGCCACTACCAAGGCCGAGATCGAGAAGAAGTTCGGCCAGGGTTCTATTATGAGGTATGGCGACGGCGGTCCCGAGCTCGAGGTCGAGGCTATTCCGACGGGCTCTCTGGCGCTCGATGCCGCCTTGGGTATCGGCGGCGTGCCGCGCGGCCGTATCGTTGAGATTTATGGCCCCGAGTCCTCCGGTAAGACAACGCTTTCGCTCGAGATTCTTGCAGAGGCGCAGGCCATGGGCGGTGTCGTGGCTTTTATCGACGCTGAGCATGCGCTTGATCCCACCTACGCCGCGCGCATCGGCGTCGATATCGACGAGGTGCTGATTTCCCAGCCCGATACGGGTGAACAGGCGCTCGAGATCGTTGACATGCTTGTGCGTTCCGGTGCCATCGACGCCATCGTCGTCGACTCTGTTGCCGCTTTGACTCCACGTGCCGAAATCGAGGGCGAGATCGGTGACACGACGGTGGGTCTGCAGGCTCGCTTGATGAGTCAGGCGCTCCGCAAGCTCGCCGGCTCGCTTGCCAAGTCCAACACAACCTGCATCTTCATTAACCAATTGCGCGAGAAGATCGGCGTCATGTTCGGCAACCCCGAGACCACCACAGGCGGCCGCGCACTCAAGTTCTTCTCTTCCGTGCGTATCGATATTCGCAAAATCGATACCATAAAGCTCAAGGATGAGGTTATCGGCAATCGCGTACGTGCCAAGGTCGTTAAGAACAAGGTGGCTGCTCCGTTCCGCTCGGCCGAATTTGACATCATGTATGGCACCGGCATTTCTAAAGAGGGCTCGATTCTGGATATGGCTGTCGAGTGCGGCATATGCAAAAAGATGGGGTCTTGGTTTGCCTATGGTGAGGACAAACTCGGCAACGGTCGCGAGGCCGCTAAGACGTTCCTGCGCGAGCATCCCGATTGCGCCGACGAGATCGAGCACAAGGTTCGCCTTGCCTGCGGTCTTGAGTATGACGATGATGCCCCCTCCGAGGTTGAGTTGACCGATCAGCCCGCCCCCGAGGAGTTTGACGAGCTGTATGCCATCGATGGCTCCGCGATGCTCGACGATGACGACGAGTAACGGATGCCGACATGTCGTATACGGTGACCGAGGCTCGGGTCGTTTTTCCGGATAAGAAGACGGCCTCCTCGTTCTCGAGCGGTTATGCGTCTAAAAAGCCCTGTGCACATATCGATTGCGATCTGGAGGGCGGTTTTGAACGGTCCATTTGGATTCCCGTGCGTGTGGCACGTGTGTACGTTCAGAACCGCCTCGATCTTCCCTGCGACTGGGATGACTTTCGCGAGGCTGTGAAGCTTATCGAATGCAAATGTGCGCTCACCATGGTGACCGAGATGCTTTCGCGTCGCGATCATGCTACGGGCGAGGTGCGCGATAAGTTGGCGCGCTATGGCTTTCGACAGCCCGCGATCGACTTTGCCGTCAATCGTGCCATCGAGTATCGTTTTTTAGATGAGAACCGCTTTTGCTCGTACTTTATCGAGGAGCGTAAGCGTCGTGGTTGGGGACAGCGCAAAATCGAGACTGAACTCAAGCGTCGCCATGTTGCACTTGATGAGATTCCAGGGTATCCCGAGGCTTATTTTGCCGAGGATGACGACTTGGCTCGCGCATCGGCTTTGCTCGCTAAGCGTCGCGTTCCCGAGGCACGTGCATTCGAAAAGCTCGTCAGATTTTTGATGGGCAAGGGCTTTTCCTATCACATTGCCGCCGATGCCGTTAAGGCGCGCCTCGATGCCTTAAGCGAGAAATGCGACGTTTAAGCCTGCGCGCGTTACGCCCCTGCCGTTCACCGCTCGATAGGCGCCGTGCTGGGTGCGTTAATTTGACAGTTGTTGCGGTTCAACGTAGGATAATTATTGTCATTTGCATTGTGATATGTGCTCATCTGCGATGAGTTTGTTTATATGTTTATCTGTATCCGACCCGCATAAGCTGCGCCCATATTACTCAAATGTCGCGAGCCGTTCGTATGGACGGTTCGCTTTGTTGTGTAACGAATCCATAAAAAGGAGTGAGCATGCCGCCTATCATTGCAGCGCTCGTTGGCATTGTTTTGGGTGCCATCGTCGCCATTGCCTACATGCGCACCGCCAAGCAGGGTAGTCTTCACGAGGCCGAAGAAAAGATTCAGTCGGCACACGCGCAGGCAGAGTCCCTGATCGGTGATGCTAAGCGTCAGGCCGAGACCCTCAAAAAAGAGGCTCTGCTCGAGGCTAAGGAAGAGATCATCAAGAACAAACAGGCCGCCGAGGCCGAGGACAAGCAGCGTAAGAGCGAGATTCGCGCGCTCGAAAATCGCGTGATGCAGCGCGAGGAATCGCTCGACCGACGCAACGATGCGCTCGATAAGCGCGAGCATCAGCTGTCCAGCCAGGCCGGTCAGGTCGAGAAGCGCTCTCGCGAACTTGAGGAGCTTTGCGCCAAGCAGACCTCAGAGCTCGAGCGTATTGCCGACCTTACGCGCGAGGATGCTCACAAGGAGCTGCTCGACAAGGTCCGCGGCGAGGTTACCCATGAGGCGGCCACCATCATCCGTGAGTCCGAGCAACAGGTCCGCGCCGAGTGCCACAAGACCGCTCAGGAGATTCTCTCCCTGGCGATCCAGCGCTGTGCCGCCGACCATACCGCCGAGGTCACCGTCACGTCCGTTCATATTCCCTCCGATGACCTTAAGGGACGCATCATCGGTCGCGAGGGTCGTAACATCCGTACTTTCGAGCAGGTTTCCGGCGTCAACCTTGTGATCGACGACACCCCCGAGACTGTCGTGCTTTCGAGCTTTGATCCGGTCCGTCGTGAGACCGCCCGCGTGGCGCTCGAGAACCTCATTGCCGACGGTCGTATTCACCCCGCCCGCATCGAGGAGATGTACCACAAGGCCGCTGACTTGGTTCAGCAGCGTGTGCTCGAAGCCGGCGAGCAGGCTGCCTTCGATACCGGTATCCACGACCTGCATCCCGAGATCGTCAAAACCCTGGGCGCTCTGCGCTACCGCACCTCGTTTGGTCAGAACGTGCTACAGCACTCGCTTGAGGTCTCCGACCTGTGCGGCATCATGGCCTCCGAGCTTGGTCTGGATGTTGTGACCGCCAAGCGCGCGGGTCTTCTGCATGACCTGGGCAAGGCCATCGATCACGACGTTGAGGGTCCGCATGCTGTGATTGGCGCCGAGCTTGCCCGCCGTTATGGCGAGAAGCCCGTTATCGTCCACGCAATCGAGGCCCATCATGCCGATGTCGACCCCAACACGGTGCTCGACGTTCTGGTCCAGGCTGCCGATGCTGTTTCCGCATCTCGTCCCGGCGCCCGTCGCGAGTCGGCCGAGAGCTACATCAAGCGCCTTGAGAAGCTCGAGGAGATTGCCAACTCTCATGACGGCGTCGAGCGTACCTATGCTATGCAGGCCGGTCGCGAGGTCCATGTCATGGTTCAGCCGGACAAGATTTCCGATGCCCAGTCCACGGTGCTTGCGCACGATATCGCCCATCAGATCGAGGAAGAGATGGAGTATCCCGGTCAGGTGCGCGTTGTCGTGATTCGCGAGAGCCGTGCCGTCGATATCGCTAAATAACATGAACGACGCGAACGAGCTCATCTCATTTATCGCGTCGATGTCGGGGGAGGGCAACCTTCGCGTCGAGGAAAACCTTGGCGAGGGGTATGTCCGCCTCCGCGTTTCGGAGGCCGAGCGCCGTCAGGCCAAGCATGACATTCAGCATGTAGAGGACATTGTCATCGAGATGCTGCGTAATGCTCGCGATGCCGGAGCCGATAAGGTCTATCTAGCCACGACCAAGGAGGAGGGTGTTCGTACCCTCCTCTTCCTGGATAACGGTTCGGGTGTGCCGCAGGATATGCAGGAGCGTATCTTCGATGCCCGTGTCACCTCCAAGCTCGAGAGCATGAAGATGGACCGTTGGGGTGTTCACGGTCGTGGTATGGCGCTGTTCTCTATCAAGCAGAACACCGATGAGGCACGCGTTGTTACATCGGGCGTCGATTTGGGCTCAGCGTTTAAGGTTTGCGTTGACACCGATCGCTTAGGCGAGCGCGCCGACCAGTCGAGCTGGCCTCAGGCGGTTAAAGACGAAGACGGCCGCTATGTATGCGCTCGCGGTCCTCACAACATCATTCGCGCAGCCTGCGAGTTTGCCCTTGAGGAGCTGCGCGACTGCGACGTGTATCTGGGCTCTCCGTCCGAGATCGCTGCGACCCTGTACGCCCAGGCTTCCAGTCGTCTCGATACGTCACGCCTGCTCTTTATCGATGACGAGTGTGAGCTTCCGGTTATCGATCGTTTAGGTCTTGCCTCGGATGCCGAGGACTTTATCCGGATTTGCTCCGGGCTGGGTCTCGAGATGTCCGAGCGTACTGCCCACCGTATTCTTTCGGGACAGATTAAGCCCGTTCGCGGTGTGTGTGCGCGTCTGCTGCGCGAGCGGGATTCCACCTCGCATTTGCCGGCTCCAGTCGATCTTGCCAAGGACCGTCGAGGCCTTCGCATTGCCAAGGATGACATGGCGCAGTTTTCGCGTGCTGTTGAGCGCGACTTCAATGACCTCGCCGCCCGGTATTACCTCAATCTGTGCGGCGACCCTAAGATTCGCGTTTCACGTGATCGCATCACCGTGACGTTCGATCTTGCCAAAGAGGAGTAGCATCTTTACCGAGTCCGCTCGGTACGATACAGTTATTGCAGTTAAAACGTACTTTTAAACGCAGGAGTTTCTTCATGGATTGCCTGAAGGTATCAAGCAAATCATCGCCCGCGTCCGTTGCCGGCGCCATTGCCGGTATGGTCAAAGATGGCGTTCCCGTCAACATTCAGTGCGTCGGTGCCGGCGCCGTCAACCAGGCCATAAAGGCCGTTGCCATTGCGCGAGGTTTTCTGATTCCGACTGGCTTTGATGTCTCTTGTGCGCCGGTGTTCTCTGACATCCTCATTAACGGGGAGTCTCGCACGGCAATCCGTCTCTCTATCTACGTTCACCAGATTAATCGGGCTGCTATGGACAATGTCGTCATGGACGACGTTAAGCCTGTTGCGTAAGCGAGTTTTCGCACGTTTGTAGCACCTTTGTGCCCCGTCGATATCATCGTTAGGATGTAAGCTCATGGACCAGCGTTTCGTACGCGATATTCTTGCCGGTAAAACCTATTTTATCCGCACATTCGGCTGCCAGATGAATCAGCACGACTCCGAGCGCGTGAGCGGTTTGCTCGATTCCTATGGCTGTCTTATGGCGCTCGATCCGGAGCATGCCGATATTGTCGTATTCATGACGTGCTGTGTGCGCGAGGCTGCCGATACGCGCCTGTACGGTCAGTGCAATTCCTGCAAGAGTCTTCCTCCTTCTCCTTCGGGCAAGCGTGTGGTCGCCGTGGGTGGATGCATCGCTCAGCGCGATGGCGAGGGCCTGCTCACCAACGTCGATAACGTCAACGTTATTTTTGGTACGCATTCGATTGCGCACGTGGCGGAGCTTATCGCCGAGGCGTTTATGGATGGCAAGCGCCATATCCGCACGAATGAGCATGAAGATACGGACGCCATGAGTATGCCGTGGCATCGCGAGACGCAGTATCATGCATGGGTGCCCATCATGACGGGCTGCAACAACTTCTGCACGTACTGCATCGTGCCGTACGTCCGTGGTCGCGAGAAGAGCCGCCCCTTCGAGGAGATTGTCGACGAGGTGACGGGTCTGGTGCGTCAGGGTGTGCGCGAGATTACGCTGCTGGGACAAAACGTAAACTCCTACGGTCGCGATCTCTTTGGCAAGCCGCGCTTTGCCGACCTGCTGCGCGCCGTGGGTGATACGGGCGTCGAGCGTATCTTCTTTACTTCTTCGCACCCCAAGGATTTGCTTCCCGAGACCATCGATGCTATGGCCGAGACACCTGCCGTTATGCCGCAGCTTCACCTAGCCGTCCAGTCGGGTTCCACGCGCATCCTTAAAGAGATGAATCGTCGGTACACGCGCGAGGATTATCTGGGCCTGGTCGATCGCATTCGTAACCGTATGCCCGAAATTGCGCTTTCGACCGATATCATCGTGGGCTTCCCAGGCGAGACCGAGCAAGACTTTGAGCAGACGCTCTCGCTTGCCGAGACGGTGCGCTATGCCCAGGCCTACACGTTTATTTACTCCAAGCGCGCCGGTACCCCGGCAGCTGAGATTTATGATCCCACCCCGCATGAGGTTATCCTTGAGCGCTTTAACCGTCTGGTCAAGGTTATCGAGACGACGGCATACGAGTATAACCAGGGCGAGCTTCACACCGTGGTGCCTGCGCTTATTGAGGGCACGAGCAAGAAAAACGACGCTGTCCTTCTTGGTAAAAGTCCTAAGAACCAGACAGTGCATGCGCCGATTCCCGCTGGCTATAGCATCGATCAGCTTATCGGCAAAATCGTCGACGTCGATGTGGATGTCGCCAAGACGTGGTATCTGTCTGGATCCGTTGTGGGTGAGCCTCGCTAATGGTTTCCCCCGGCACAAACCTTTCTGCCGTAGCGATCGTCGGTCCGACGGCGGTCGGCAAAAGTGATGTTGCCGACCGCCTGGCCTCTCGTCTGTCGTCTGAAGTGTTATCGTGTGACGCGATGCAAATCTATCGCGGTATGGATATCGGTACGGCCAAGATGATGCCCGAGGAGTGCTCGGTGCCCCTGCGCCTTGTCGATATCGTGGACCCGGGCGTCGCGTATTCTGCTGCGCTCTATCAGTCTGATGCCCGGGCGCATATCGAGCGTTTGCTTGGTGAGCAACGGCTTCCGGTCTTTTGCGGTGGCACGGGCTTGTATCTTAAGGCTGCACTCGATGAAATGGATTTTCCTTCGGGAGAGCTCGAGGACGAACGTCGCACGGGTTATCAGGAGCTTGCCGAGCGTATTGGCGAGAAAGCTATGCATGCCCTGCTTGCCGAGCGTGATCCGGAATCGGCTGCCGTGATTCATCCCCATAACGTGCGCCGCGTGATCCGTGCGCTCGAGATGCACGATGACGGTGTGTCGTATGCCCAGCAGAAGTCGAAATTCAGCGTTCCGCATGAGCGCTATCATGCCATGTGGTTTGGTCTGACGCGTAGCCGTGAAGTGCTGTATGAGCGCATTAACCTGCGTGTCGACCTTATGTTTGAGCAGGGGCTGGTTGATGAGGTCCGTGGCCTTATGGACCAGGGCCTGGGTGATGCACTCACGTCGATGCAGGCAATCGGTTACAAAGAGATTATTGATGCCTTGCGAGGCGCTATTACCATGGATGAGGCCCGCGAGCTTATCAAGATGCGCTCACGTCGCTATGCCAAGCGCCAACTTTCCTGGTTTAAGCGTGACGACCGCATCGTGTGGTTCGATATGGATGAGTTTACGATCGATGAGGTCGTCGATGATATCTACCGTCGTATCGAGGCTGCCTAATGGCACGTTTTCCCTTGGTTCCCACGGCACCTGAACCTGAGCGTGCCGTCTTGGTTGGTGTTGAGTGGCGTGATAACGCCTGGCCGCTCGACCGTTCGCTCGACGAGCTCGAGCGCTTGGCTCACACTGCTGGAGCCCAATGCGTGGCACGCTTGTCTCAGCGTCTGGTCAAACCTTATCCCAAATCGTTTATCGGCTCCGGTAAGGTCGAGGAGCTATGCGGTTTGGTGCATCGTATGGATGCGGATGTTGTAATCTTCGACGACGACTTGACTCCTTCACAGCAGTCCTATCTTGAGAAAGCCGTGGGCGAACCGGTCAAGATTATTGACCGCACGGCGTTGATTTTGGATATCTTTGGCCTGCATGCTCAGACGCGTGAGGGTCGCTTACAGGTGCAGCTGGCTCAGTTGCAGTATCTGCTGCCCCGTCTGCGAGGTATGTGGAGCCACCTTGCTAAGGAACAGACGCGTGGCGGCATTGGATCGCGTTTTGGCCAGGGCGAAAGCCAGCTCGAGGTCGACCGTCGCCTGATTCGCGATAAGATCGCAGCTCTTCGACGCGAATTGAAACAGGTTGAACAACGTCGTGATGTGCAATCGAAAAGCCGTATTGAATCGCCGGCGTTTCGCGTAGCGTTGGCTGGCTACACCAATGCCGGTAAGTCGACGTTGCTTAATCGATTGACGGGATCCACGGTACTTTCGCAGGATAAGCTGTTTGCCACGCTCGATCCTACGACGCGTTCGTACCGTTTACCCGGTGGCCGTGGCATGACGATCACTGATACCGTTGGCTTTATTCAAAAGCTGCCCCATGGCCTGGTCGACGCGTTTAAATCTACGCTTTCCGAGGTACTCGGCGCCGATTTGGTTCTTAAAGTTGTGGATGCTTCCGATGAGGATTACGAGCGTCAGCTTGAGGCGGTTGATCGTGTTCTTGACGAGATTGGTGCCGGTGAGCGCCTGACGCTTACCGTGTTCAATAAAATCGATCTGCTCGATAGCGTCGACCGCTTGAGCTTTCGCCGGCGCTATCCCGAGGCGGTATTGTTCTCGGCTCAGACGGGTGAGGGCCTTGATGACTTAGTCGATCGCATCGCTCGTGAAGCGGCCGCTACGGACGTGTTGCTCTCGGCCGATATCCCGTATCGAGAGGGCGCGTTAATCACGCTTGTGCACGAACAGGGAACCCTTCTGCACGAGGAATACCTCGAGGACGGCGTTCGTATTGTGGCAAAGCTTCCAGCCCGTATCGCACCGCGTCTCGAGCGTTATCGAACAGAGTAAATCAGCTCCAGTACACCCAAGATAACCGGTTGATGAAGCAGGTAGAACGGCAGCGCATGGCGCCCGAGACTTGCGAGCGCCGGGATGGGATTCGCATAGGCCCATCCCGGCGCCTCATAGTTTGCTTCCTGAGTCGTGTGGGCGGCAAAGAAGCCTGCAAGGTACATAAATAAGAATGGTATGACTGGATAGTAATCACCAGAGACAAAATCTGGACCTGGGAAACCCAGCCAAGCTAAATAGGGGATAGGATAAACCGTTTTAGGAATGCTCCAGGTAAGGGCAAAAAGTGTGAGGCAAATTGCTATACCCCATACCGACGGCACTTTAACGATCACTGGACGCACGAGCGCGACAATGGCGGTGCAGGCCGCCATGCAGAACATGATGCCGAAGTTCACCGAGTCATCGACTGAGACGAGCGTCGTCGCGACCCATACGACAAAAGCGGCAGCGGCATATTTGACGGCACGCTTGATGTTGTTGCGCGAGAGGGTGCACATCCAGCCGGCAATAAACAAAAATACCCAACTGATGCTGGCACGCCAGATGTCTTGGAAGATGGTCTGAGTAAACCAGGGCATATCCCAACCATAAAGATAGGCAAGATCGTAGCAAGCATGAAATCCTGCCATCGACAGCATGGTAAATCCGCGAATGGTATCAAAGACCGTGATGCGGTTTTGCATTACGAGAACCGGCGCATCAATCCAACGACCTTGCCCAGGATCGTCGGATTTGTCGCATAGATGGGCTCCATGGTGTCGTTTTCGGGCTGCAAGCGAACTCGTCCCTGCTCCTTGTAGAACGTTTTGACCGTTGCGGAGCCATCGATCATGGCCACAACGATTTCGCCATTCATGGCACTCTTCTGTTCGCGAACGATGATATAGTCGCCGTTAAGGATACCGACGTTAATCATCGAATTGCCGTGGACCTCGAGGATAAAAGACCCCTGGTCCGTTGCGATCTCGGTCGGGATGGTAAAGGTGTCCTCGATATTCTGCTCGGCAAGGATGGGGATCCCCGCGGCGACACGGCCCACGAGGGGTAGCGATACGGTTCCGCGGGGTGCCGTGGGCTCATCGGACTTTGAGATGGAGACGGAGGCTCCGTCCTCGTCAAAGAGCTCTAGGGCGCGAGGCTTGGTGGCGTCACGTTTGAGCAGGCCGCGTGCTTCCAGTGCGGAGAGATGTGCATGTACGGTGCTGGGGGAGGAAAGACCCACAGCCGAAGCCATCTCACGCACGCTGGGCGGATAGCCCTTTTCCTGCTGATATTCCTTGATGAAGTCGTAAATCTGCTGCTGTCGCTTGGTAATTTTGCGAGCCATCAGGGATTCCTCTCTACCTAACCCAAACAAATGTTCTATGTTTGCTTGACAGGAACAACTGTTCGAAGATAATAATAACCGAACACTCGTTCCCGCGCTAGACTTTTTTGTCCTCGCGGCTTGATAAAACAGTTCTCGTCAAAAAACGCGAGAGGAGAACATGATGAATGCAACGGATATGGTCCAGGGAAACCTCGCCCTTAAGCTCGAGACGCCTGCGGCGCCGGCTTTCACGGTTGTCAAAGGCGGCCGATCTGGTTTTGAAACACTGCCTGGCAAGCCCGTCCGCAGCCAGTGCGTCGCCACGACTTCGGCCCCCGTTGCTCTGAAGGCCTCGACGATTGTCGCCCTGGCCGTTGCGCTCACGCTCTTCTTTGTACTTGCTACCTCGATCTTCAGCGCTCGTCACGCCGCATATGCCGAGTCGGCATCTAACGTTACCTATGAGACCGTCCGTGTTCAGTCTGGCGATTCCTTGTGGTCGCTTGCTCAGGAGCATTCCGTTGACGGTCTTTCTACGCAGGAGACTTCTGACATAATTCGCAGTGTCAATCATCTGGAGCATGGGTCACTCGATGCGGGTGACGTTCTTAAAGTTCCTGCGCGTTCGTAAGATTTAAACTCCGGCACATGGTACCCTTGTTATCGTTTTGGAGGAGGTACCATGCGCTGTCCCAGATGCGGCAATGCACATACCCGTGTTGTCGATTCCCGTATGCAGGAATCTAATAACACCATTAAACGCCGTCGTGAATGTTGTTCGTGCAACTATCGCTTCACAACATTCGAGCGATGCGAAGACCCCATCGAGGTCATCAAATCTGACGGGTCAAGGCAGCGGTTCGATCGCAATAAGCTGCTGGTCGGCCTAATGCGCGCTACGATTAAGCGCGACATCGACACGAAAAAGCTCAATGAGCTCATCGATGACATCGAGGTGGAGCTGCGTTCCCGTACGCTGACGGCTGTTACGTCCCACGACCTGGGCGACATGGTGCTTAAGCGCCTGGCCAAGATCGACAAGGTGGCCTACATTCGCTTTGCCTCGGTCTATCGCGATTTCAAAGACATCGATGAGTTTTTACAAGAGCTCGACAAGCTAAGGTGATTTTATGTCCAACATTACAGTCAACATTAAGCGTCTCGACCCTACGATCGAGCTTCCCAAATACGCCCATCCCACAGATGCCGGTTTGGACCTCCGTGCCAATGAGGACTGTACCCTTAAGCCCTTCGAGCGACGCTTGGTCTCTACCGGCCTTGCGATCGCGCTGCCCGATGGATACGCTGGCTTCGTTCAGCCTCGCAGTGGCCTGGCTATTAAGCAGGGTCTGTCTATAGTCAACACGCCCGGTCTTATAGACGCCCACTACCGAGGAGAACTCAAAGTCATCCTTATCAACCTGGATCCATCCAATGAAATCCAGATCAACAAGGGTGACCGAATCGCTCAACTCGTCATCCAAGAAGTTCCCACGGTCAATCTCGTGGAGGTAGACGAACTAGACGAAACCGACCGAGGAGCCGGCGGTTTCGGTTCTAGCGGCGTATTGTAATGTCCGCTCACCCGTGGGTGGCCCCTATATATCATTCCATGCTCAAACATTCTCGCGGGGGCGCTCGTATCCCTCCCGCCCGCCTCTCACACATATCATTCCATGCTCAAACATTCTCGCATCGCTTCGCTCGCTGCGAAACTGCGCGTGGAACGATATGTGTGAGAGGCGGGCGGGCAGCTACTCGCTTGAAAAATATTTTCATTCTAGTAAGCCAATGCGACAAAGGAACAGTCCCTTTGTCACATTGGCTTACTGCATTTGAATTTTCCGGTTTTGCCTTTGCAGATTCTAATGGTGGGGAATCTGGTATAGCTGCTAATACGTAAACGCAGCTTGTCTGCGGGTGGCCCCTATATATCGTCCCGCGCGCAGTTTCGCAGCGAAGCGAGAATGTTTGAGCACGGGATGATATATAGGGGCCTCCCGCAGGCAAGCGGATAGTCCAATGCTAGCGGATATGCGCGGGTTTTCCGCCCCAGTAGAAGCGGCAGAAGGCTCGTTTGCGCTTTTGGGGCTTGCCTACAAGTTCCATAGTTGCGATGGCGATGTCCTCGGCCGCGTGTGGACGGCGTAGCACTTCGCCATTGATGAGCAGCGCCTTGAGCGACTCGGGATGATCGTGGAGATGGCGCAGCGTCACAATGAGCTCGCGTGCGGTGGTGACATGCATGCTGGCGCCCAAGTCGGTGAGCATGGTGGTGTTGGCCTTTTCCTGGCCATATGACTTGCCCAGCAGAATCATCGGCAGGTGTGCACACAGGCATTCGGTAACAGTGAGTCCGCCCGATTTGAGAATTGCCAGATCGCAGCCGTGCATGAGCGCTGCCATGTCATCGACATAGTCAAGAACCGTGACGTTTTCGAGTTTCATGGCTTCGAAGAGCGTTTTCAGGCGCGTGGCGTATTCCGTGTCCTTGCCCGGCAAAAAGACAAAGTGCATGTCCTCGAAGCTACGGAGGAAGGGGAGGGTTTGGTCCATCGCCGCGCGAAAGCGAACGTACGGTTGAGGCAAACTGGCGCCGGCCATTACCAGCACAATGGTCTTGTCGGTAGGGAGATTGAACTTCTCGAGTTCTTCCTCACGATTGTAATCCGTGTCAAATCCAGCGCGAATAGGGATGCCCGTAATGCGTATCTTTGCCTCAGGTACCTTGCGTGGGCGGAGCGTCTCGGCCATAAACTCGTTTGCCACGCAGAATAAGTCAGTATCCTTATGGGGCCACCAGCCCTCGACTTCGTAATCGGTCGGCACGCAAATGACGGGATAGTCGATGCCCGTAATGACGCGCGCACCAACCGCAACGTTGGCTGCCGTGATATGTGTGGCGACCACGGCAATAGGCCTACGAGTGCGAACGTATTCGTTAAATGCGGGAAACATAATGCGCGACCATGCTGTGCCGCCGCCCCAAAGCAGGTGTCCGGTAAGGGTATATCGCCAGGTCAAGTCATAAATTGGGCGCGTGGCGCCGGTAAACGATGCGGCCGTTTTGTTGCCGTCGAATTTTATGCGTCCAAAATCGAGGATATCCAAGACCTCAATCTCGACATCCTGCGGTATGCCCTTGGTGCCGCGTATAAGCTCGAATGCTTGTGCGATAGCGTTTGCTGCCGCTTTGTGTCCCGAACCAACCGATGCGTGGACAATGGTCACTAAGGGCTTTTGTCCAGGTGACGGCATCAATTGTTCCGATTGGGGGGCGCTTTGCGTGGGCAGGGGAGCGTCATTGCCCATCTGTGTTTGATCCATCGTTAACTCCCCTTCATCGTTGTTTCGCAAAGAATCATTGTAGTGCATGACTGTCATGTTCTCCTAAATTTGGGTATGAGCGCAAAGAACGCCAATGTTTCGACAGGAGGTCTCTTCATGACTACCAATCAGCCGATCGATGTTGCGATTATCGGCGGCGGCCCAGCGGGCTATGCTGCAGCCATTTATGCGTCGCGCTCCAATCTAACGACGACCGTGATTGAGCAAGGCATGTCGGGAGGACAGATCGCCACAACCAATGAGGTCGAAAACTATCCGGGCATTCCGCTCTTGAGCGGCGCCGAACTCGGCGAGCGTTTTCAGCAACATGCAGAGGGCCTGGGTGCGCAGGTCGTATGGAGCATGGTGACGGGTATCGATTACGATGCGGATGCGGCGCTGTTTACGGTGCATCACGATACGGGCGACACGGTGGCCTCGAGTGTTATCGCTTGCATGGGCGCCACGCCGCGCTCTGCTGGTTTTGTTGGCGAGGATACGTATCGCGGTCGCGGCGTTTCGTATTGTGCGACGTGCGACGGCATGTTCTTTCGTGGCAAACAGGTCTTTGTCATTGGCGGCGGTAATGCTGCCTGCGAGGAAGCCCTGTTCTTATCAGAAATTGCCAGCAGCGTGACCATCGTCTTGCGCCGCGATCAGTTCCGTGCTCCCGATGGCGTGGTTCAAAAGGTGCTCGCTAAAGATAATATTTCGGTTAGGTACCAAACTAGTATTGTGGAGCTATCGGGAGAAGCCATGCCTACAACTATCACGTTTAAGGACAATGCCACTGGTGATACCTATTCCGAGTCCTTCGATCCAGGTTCGTTTGGCATCTTTGTCTTTGCCGGAACACAGCCCCATACCGAACTTGTACAGCATCTGGTGGATCTGGCGCCTGACGGCGGTATCGTTACCGACGACTCGATGGCCACGCGCACGCCGGGCTTGTTTGCTGCCGGCGATATCCGTTCCAAGCGTTTACGCCAGGTTGTGACCGCCGTTTCGGACGGAGCCATAGCGGCTACCAGCGCATACGCCTTCTTACGAGGATAAGTACGATAATATATCTTATGTAAGGTTGCTATCTTTATACAAAGTGGTTGGACGGTGCGTTAATGTGCTGTCCAACCACTTTTACTTAGCGGCTATATGGTATGCAAAACTAGATAATCTAGAATACAATATAAAAACGAACGGAGGTCTCTTATGAACCACGTCAAACATGTTATCCCGATGTCCGATACATCGGTCAGCATTAAGCCGGAGGATATTCAGCCGACGGTGCTGCCGGATGCATTTATTCAGTCCGATATGGTGGGTAAACTCAATGCGTTGAGCCTGCCACGCTATGACCAGCTGCCCAACGTAACACTCTATCGCGATCAGGTTATTGAATATGTTGCGCTGTGGATGGAGCCGCTTTCGATTTGCGTAGAGCAGCCCGTTATCACGCCTTCGATGATCAATAACTACGTAAAGGTCGGCCTCGTTCCTGCTCCGGTTAAAAAGCAGTATGGCCGTGAGCAGATTGCGCGTCTCATCGCCATTTGTATCTTTAAGCAGGTGCTGCCCATCGCTGCGGTTCAGGCGCTCTTTAATATTCAGCGCTTGAGCTACGACGCTCCGACGGCTTTCGATTATGTAGTCGATCAACTTGAGGCATCGATTCGTGCGGCTTTTTCCCTTGAGCAGACTCCCGTGCCCGATACCGCACATCAGGTTACGCGCGAGTCATTGCTCGTACGCAGTGCGGTTTCGTCCTTTGTATCGAAGGCGTACCTGATGAGCTACCTCAAGTTCAATGGGTTTAATAGCTAGGCGACGTATAACGCGGGCGGGATAAAGAGCCATCAGTCACTTTGTCCCGCCCGCGTTTTTGCTTGGTTGAGCTTTATTGGCCCGAAGCCACGCCCATGCCGTAGCCGATGATGAGACCATGCATCTCGGCGTAATAGGAATCTAGGCCGTTGCAGGGCATGATGATAGTCTTGGAGCCCGGCCAGTGCTCCACAATGCGGTCGGCAAGCGCCTGGGCTCCAGCTTCGTTCTCAACGTGATCGATGATGACCTCGCCGCCCGTGAAACCCTCGGCCTCCATGGTGTCGACAATCTTGGTGAGCATCTTCTTTTCGCCACGCGTATGCCCAACGAGTTCAATTTCGCCCGCTTCGCTCGCCGTGCCCAAAATGCGGATGTTGAGCTTGTTGGCAATAACACCGGCCGCCTTGGGGATACGTCCGGCCTTCGCAAGGTTTTCGTAATTGCATAAACTAAAGAGGATCTTGCTGTTCTGCTCCAAGCTATCGAAGTAGGCGCAGGCTTCCTCAAAGGAGGCATCCGGTTTACTTGCAAGATAGCGATCAAACAGTAAGAAGATCAGGTCCATCTTGCCGCCTGCTGCGCGCGAATTAACCAGGTGAATCTTACGATTGGGCTCTTCGGCAAGCACCATGTCACGCGCAGTGGCCGCGGCATTGTAGCTTCCCGAGACGCCCTCGGAGATGGGCATGCAGATCGTCTTGTCGGCGAGCTTAAAGAGCTCAGCCCACTCCCCTACGCTTGGGCAGGAGCTCGATGATGCGCTGGATTCCGATTGAATGGCAACATTAAGCTCGTGAACATCGAGCGAGAGATCGTCGACAAATTCACGCTCCCCCACTCGGATCTTAAGGGGTGCAAATGCAAAGGTGGTATGAGGTGCGGTTGGTTGCCAATCGCGAAGATTGCAGCTCGAATCTGAGATGAGTGCCCAGCTCATTGAGGGTCCTTTCTAGTTGTTCCTCAACAATTATAGCTATCTTTTGGATAGATGCTGCGCATATCTAGTATTCAAAACTAGATTGTAGTTTACACACAAAATGGGCGGTCGAGATAAAACAATGGACCTCGCTCCCAAAGGATACGAGGTCCACTTTCGTTAGCTGAGTAAAAAAACTTAATAGCGAACGAAAATATAATTGTTGTTCATGCCAGCGGCAACGGAGCTGATGATAACGCCCGTGCTGTAGTCGGAAGCATGGATCATCTGGCCGTTACCAATGTAGATGCCGGTGTGGTAAGAGTTAACCACGACGTCGCCCGGCTGAGGATCAGAAACACGGGGCCAACCCATGAAGGTGCCGGTAGTGCCCAGGCGGCAGTAGCGACCGGTGAGGCAGTAGCTTACAAAGCCGGAGCAGTCAAAGCTGTTCGGGCCAATGCCGCCCCAGGAATAAGCGCAACCAAGCTTGCTATAAGCGCGAGAGACAACGCTGCCGCCGTCAACGGACTGGCTCGGCGCGGAAGGGGCCGGTGCCGGGGCGGGCGTCGAGGGCTGCGGCGTGGGAGCAGGAGCGGGCGCGGGCGCAGGCGTGTTGCCGCCGCCGTTGTTGGTCGTACCGCCACCATTGTTGGTGTTCTCGGTCGTACCGGCGGTGTCGTTGCTCACCGTGGCCTTTTCGGCAGTGCTGGCATTTATGCCAGCCTGCAGCGCGGCGTTGGCCTCGGCCTCGGCAGCAAGCTCGGCCTGCAGCTGTGAATCCAGGGAGTTCACGACACTCTGGGCCTCAGCCTGCTGGGCGTTGAGTTCGTCGACCTTCTTCTGCGTCGCAGCGACGTTCTTCTCCTGCTCGGCCTGCTTATCGGTGAGCTGCTGCTTAAGGTCCTTGACCTCCTGAATGGTCTGGGCCTGCTTGTCGGAAACCTTGCCGTAGTAGAACAAGCGGTTGAGCATATCGCCCAGATCGTCGACGCCCGTCAGAACCTGAAGGAGACTCAGACCGCCGGTCTTGTACTCACCGGCAACGTAGCTCGAAAGCTTTGCCTGGCCCTCGGCAATCTCTTGCTGCTTTTGCGTGATCTCGCCTGCAGTCTGATCAAGCTCCTGCGTCTGAGCGGAGAGTTCTTCATGAATTTGCTGGGTTTGCGTACCGATCTGCTCGAGTTTGGTACGAGCGGCGGCAAGATCGGACGCGGTATCGGCATAGGCAGGAGCCGCGAGGCCCAAGCCCAAAACACAAGCGAGGGTTGCCGTAGCAGCGCAGCGTGCCATGTTTTTGTGCGTATTTGCTGTGCGCATGGAGCTTCCTTTCCGGTATCTAAGGGTAGCGGCTAGTCCACCGTTACCAGGCTAAAGAGCTCAACGTCCTCGTTAGAAGGCGTGAGCTTCTTGCGCGGATTAAGAAACGCAAGCTCAAGGATACAACCATAACCTACGAGCTTTGCGCCCATATCTCGCACTAGTTTACCTGTTGCCTCAACGGTTCCGCCTGTCGCGACCAAGTCGTCCAGAATCAACACGGTATCTTTAGAGCTGATGGCATCGACGTGAATCTCAATCGAATCGGTTCCATATTCGAGCTCGTATTCCTGGCTAACGGTCTTACGTGGCAGTTTTCCCGGTTTACGTGCGGGAACAAAGCCGGCGCCGAGTGCCACGGCAACAGGCACGCCTACCATAAAGCCGCGAGCCTCGGGTCCTACAACCTTAGTGATGCCCATGCCGGAGAAATGCTCCGCTAGCGCGTCGACCATGGCTTTAAGTGCTTCGGGATTGCTAAAGAGCGGCGTGATGTCCTTAAAGACGACTCCGGGCTCGGGATAGTCGGGGATGTCGACGATGTGAGATTCGAAGTCGTACATGGTGTGACCTTTCATGGGAGGCTGGTTTGTAGAAGCGTTTATTTGTCCGCGCTGGCGGTGCCGGTGTGCGAGGGGGCGACAACCTTAAGCGGCTGCACGAGGGATTCCTCGCGCACGGGGACCGCGGAGGCAGATGCCTCTTCGCTTTTGGCCTTGGTTGATTCGGAGCGTGCGATCTCCTCATCGAGGGCATCGATATCGGCGTCCTCGACTACAGCGTTGAGTGACTCAAACACGCGGTTCTTGAGCAGCGCGGTATGCACGCCCTCGGTGAGGTCATGTAACTTCTTAAACGCGCGTTCGAGCTTGGCATCGCGTTCGTCATCGGAGGTGTCCATGCCAAGCATACTCACGAGCACTTGCTCGAACATCGAAGACTCGCGGTTGGCGGATGATACGTACTGACGAAGGTTTCGCGGCTCGATATGAAAGCGTGACAGTTCAGAACAGTAGCGGATAATCGGAAAATCGCGCCCGTCGACGAGCTCGCGGTTCTGCGGACTCTTGATAATGCGAATAAGGTCGTTTTCGGCCAAGGAGCGAATAAACGAGATCTCGACGCCCAACATATCCGGAATGGTCTCGATGGGGTGCAGTTTCTGCTTGGTTTCCTTTGGTTCCGTCTTGAGCGGAACATCGGACAGCAGACCCACCTCGTAGGCAAGCGTGGAGAGATCTGTAGCGTTTTCCAGACGTTGCTTGATCACGTTGAGCGGCATGTAGCGAGTCTTCTGCAGGTGCAGAATGACCTCTAGACGGTCAACGTCCTCCTTGGAGTATTGGCGATACCCCTTAGGCGTACGATGAGGGGTGATGAGCCCCTCATCTTCTAGAAATCTAATTTTTGAGTTCGAAAGATCGGGGTATGCGCCTCGAAGTAAATTGACGACCTGGCCGATACTCAGATAGTTGCGTTCGGCCATGCCCTACTCACCGGTTTCGATGCGCTCCGGCGTGCTCTCGTGGTAGATGAGCGTAAACGTACCGATCTGGACGGAAGATCCGTCGTGCAGCGGGGCGGCATTGACGATAGCGCCGTCAACCCACGTGCCGTTGAGCGAGCCTAAGTCCTCGATGCGAGCAGCCAGACCCTCGCGAATAATGCGTGCGTGGCTACGCGATACGGTCATGTCATTGAGGAAAATGCCGTTTGCCGGATCGCGGCCAATGGTGGTCACATCATCCTCGAGTTCAAAGGCAGCACCGGTCTGCGGCCCCTTGACAATAGATAGAACGGGGGCAGTGATGCGAACGTTCGCCATAAGATCGGGAACGGTAACGTCGCTCGAAGGCACACGGAAGACGCAGGTTGCGTCGGCAGTCTTATCGTTTTGAGGCATATTGTTAACCATGTTGTCCATGACAACCCCTAACTTAACGCGGACATGCCGCAAAGAATGAACTGTACGTAATAATACCCCAATGGCTTAGTCTTCGATTTCGGGGTTAAGAAAGTCGACGTCTTCGTCCTCTGGATGCGCAACAGCCTGTTTAATGGCCGCTCCACCCTTAATGGAGTAGATGACAGCGGTGAGCATGGAGAAGATGACGCCGCCATACACAAAGAAGATGCCGAGCGGTACCGAGCTGCCGTTGAGGCCCGGGAAGGCCGTGAACGTGGCGGGCAGCAGATGCCAGCCATCCACGGTGGGAAAGCCCAGCAGCATGAGCGAGAAGCCGGTCATGAGCAGCGCCGTGGCAATCTTGCCGGGAAACACTACGTCGATGGGGCGGCGGTGGTAGTGGCGCACGATGAGCGTGCCGATGCCCAGGTAGATATCGCGACCGATGATGAGCACGCAGACCCAGATGGGAAGCTCGCCGCGAACCACGAGGCCTAAAACGCCTGTAAATAGCAGCGCACGGTCGCAGATGGGATCCATAACCTTGCCAAGCCACGAGACCGTTTTGGTCATGCGGGCAATCTGACCGTCCATCCAGTCGGTGGAAGCCGCGATGGCATAGATGACAATGGCGACGACACGGTTGTTGTCCGTCACAAACAGGTACAGGAAGACCAGCGTGAGGATCAGGCGCGTGAAGGTAATGAAATTGGAGATCGTGAAAATCTTATTCGACGGGTAATCGGAGGTGCCGATAAGCTCCTTTTTGATCTTCTTTTTGATGCCCACAGGACTCCCCCGCTGGTAAACGACAAAACTCTCGATACTATACCCGTTCTGGCGATGTCTATCCAGCGCGAGCATAGAGAGTCCAGACATGTGGAGGACGTTGCTGGTCGGCACGTGGAGTCGCATTTGTGTACATCAGCCTCCAAAGATGCCAAAAATAACGGCGCTGGTGAGGTGCTCTTCGCGTCAAGTCACTTTGCTTTCGAGCGCAAGGGACGCTCGAGCCAGGATGGAGAGGGCGAAAGCTACACCCTCACCGACCTCGACGGGGTCAATCGCATCGACTGCAAAAGCGGCTTCGGGTTCTACGCAGAGCCGAGGGCCGAGTCACAGTGGGCAGCAGCAAAGCGTGGTCCTGGACCTTCGCCAACGTTTCGCTGCGCAAGCTCTTTGAAGCATCGCTTGCGACGGGAAACCCGATAAGGTGGAGCTAGAGATGGCGGCGTTCACCTTTTGGTTCCACCCGCCAGCACCTCCCCTCTTGATACTGCAAGGGTTTCATTGTGGTGATAGACCGACACCGTTCATCGTTGTTTCGGGTTCGTTCGCAAAGTCGTGAACGCACTCCCCTCTTGTTCAGCGCATAATGGCGCACCGTATGCGGCTGAGCGGCCGCACGCTAAAGGAGAGGTGCCCGCATGGGCATCGAGAGAGAGGATGCAGTATGAACCTGAGGGAAAAGTACGGTGAGTGGGGCCTGATCCTGGGCGCGACCGAGGGCGTCGGCAAGGCGTTCTGCGAGAAGATCGCCGCCGGCGGCATGAATGTCGTCATGGTCGGCCGTCGCGAGGAGAAGCTGAACGTGCTCGCCGGCGAGATCCGTGAGACCTACGGCGTGGAGACCAAGGTCGTGCGCGCCGACTTTAGCCAGCCCGACGCTGCCGAGACCGTCTTCGCCGCGACCGAGGGCCTGGACATGGGCTTCATGAGCTATGTGGCCTGCCTGCACAGCTTCGGCAAGATCCAGGACACTCCCTGGGAGAAGCACGAGGCCATGATCAACGTCAACGTCGTGACCTTCCTCAAGTGCTTCCACCACTACATGCGGATCTTTGCCGCCCAGGACCGCGGCGCCGTGATCAACGTCTCGTCGATGACCGGCATCAGCTCCAGCCCCTGGAACGGCCAGTACGGCGCGGGCAAGGCCTTCATCCTCAAGATGACCGAGGCCGTGGCCTGCGAGTGCGAGGGCACCGGTGTCGACGTCGAGGTCATCACCCTCGGCACCACCCTAACCCCCAGCCTGCTGTCCAACCTCCCCGGCGGCCCGCAGGGCGAGGCCGTCATGAAGATCGCCCTCACCCCCGAGGAGTGCGTCGACGAGGCCTTTGAGAAGCTGGGTAAGGAGCTCTCCGTCATCGCCGGCCAGCGCAACAAGGACTCCGTCCACGACTGGAAGGCCAACCACACCGAGGACGAGTACATCCGCTACATGGGCTCGTTCTACCGCGACTAGCAGCTGCCGCGGCGCGTGCGCGAGGGCGCGTGCGGGTTCGCAGGTAGAGATGCGAGTGCGAGGGTTTCTTTGCGGGGGCGTGCGGATGCGGCGCCTGCGAGGGAACCCTCTTTTCGTGGGTGGGCGCGACGGTATCTCTGCGCTCATCGTCGAGGGCGACCTGCCCGGCTCCCTCGCGATCTCCCCGCACGGGACCCCGCGCCCCGGCATCCTCTGGACCGTGTCCCGCTTGTGCCCAGTGGCTCGGCCGATCCGGCCCTCAGGGTATCGGATTCCCGCATTCATCCGTACTTGTTCGGATGAATGCGGGAGGTGTTCGGATGAGGTTGATATTCAAGGTGTAGACCTTTTTCTTGGTACTCCTCAAATGCGGCAGGGTTTTCGAGTTTATAGATGCTAATATAACCCTGCTCTCGAAAGAGGGCTCAGTCCCGGCTGGTAAACCTGACGTTTGGCGTGGTGTGCGTGACACGCATAGCGGGCATGGCCGCGATAGAATTTTCCATGCGGAGGGGCTCGACCCCATAGCGCCCCGAGGGTTTCGGGGGGCGAACTGGCAGGCAGGGAACCGGGGTGCAGGCTGTCCAGAAGGAGGGGTGTAATGCCTCTTCTTCTTTTTTGCCACATCAATCTTCTGGCTTGATAGGTTTTTCGTGCGTGTGATTGGGTTGCGGAAGGGATTGGCATGAGAGTTGCGGAAATTGCGGAAAGGGTCGGTTGCGATCCTGAGTCTGCGTATTCGAAATTCGCCGACACACGTGAAGGCACACGCTTTCACAACATGCAGTGGCCCACTTTCGTCACTGACGAAAACTATCGCTTGTTTTGCAAGGCGCTGGCAGATTATGCCAACTCAGAGGAAGGCCCCCAAAGCAACGGCCGCCATGAATTGTTCCTGAGCGTGCACGAGCTGTTCGAAAAGGGCAACGAGATCGGCGGCGCCCCAAAAAAGCGCCACTACAACCTGGACAAGTCGTTCATAGGCACGGACGAGGCAAATCTCATGCTGCTCAAAGCGGCGCATAAGGGAATGACCCAGCAAGCGATCGCCGCGTACCTGGGCTGCTCGCGCACGGCGGTGCAAAAGCGCCTGAGCGCCCTGGCAGACGGCGTGCGTTTTGGCGACTCCTACATCAAGGCCGAGCCGACAAGCCGCGGCGGCCTGAAGTCGACGGCCCACCCGATCTTTCTGCCGCTGCGATTGCATGAGGTGTACCTGATGCTGTCGGCATTAGGCGAGTTTCGAGCGGAACGGTCAGGCGGGGACCCAGAGCGCGTCGTGGCAGATGATCTCGCGCGCAGAATCTATTACCAGCTGAGCGACTACGCCAAGGGCGGAATCGACAAAGCGTTGGATAAGCGGAGGGTTCGCCTCGCTGGGCTAAGGCCCGACTTCGACTCAAGCAAGGGCGTGGACGATTCGGATCGTATCGTTATGTATGAGAAGATGGGTCTCAATCTTAAAGTCGGGCTTGTAAATGGAGATGTGCTCGAAGGCTGCTTCGCGCACCACGCCGATCTTCAGAAATGCGTAAACGCCGCCGAAATAAGCAAAGACGGCAGCTATATCGTGTTTAAACTTTTGGATGGCAGATACTGGGCGGTCTACGATTCTCAAGTAGTGAGCGTAGCAGCCGCACCCGGGGATTAGGTTGCGGCCAAGTCCCTCGTCCGCCCTCCCAGGCGGTACCGCTGCGGCCGATTTCATGTTTGCTTACAGGCGAAACAGCCGCCCTTGCGTTTTTCTAAACGCAACCTCTTCGTGCGCTCGTAAAAAATCGAATCGATAAAAACTGGCAACAACCCTTCTGAACGGGTATCCTTTCGCAGGATGCGCCTCGAACAGCGCTTTCTGCCTGCGCGATTTCGTGCATGGCCGTCCTTTTCGTTCTATTTCTTAAAATGACAATCTCAGGTTTTCACGCCTTTTCGGCTTCAGACTGTATGCTGCAATCAGCTCGAGCGACCGAAGCCCATCACAACACCGAAAGGCGTGAACCATGAAGTACAACGAGAAGCGCAACAACGCCTCAGCCCGTCACCCCGAGACTGCACCCTCGATCATCAACTTCGCGTACGGTAGCAACCTTGATATCCATCAAGTTGAAACCCGCTGCCCCGGCGCGGTGCTGCTGGGCAAAGCGACCCTGAACGGCTATGAACTGGCGTTCGATACCGCCGGATACCTCACCATCACCAAGCGCGAGGGGTCGCATGTGCAAGGCGCGCTGTGGGCGCTCGATAGCTCTCACGTGGCGTCTCTCGACCGCTACGAAGGCATTGCATCTGGTTGTTACCGCAAGGAAACGGTGACCGTTGGGCGCGAAGGCGATGTGGTTCCCGCAACCCTTGAGGCGATGGTCTACATCTCTGAGCGCACCCCGCTGCGCAGGTACACCGAAAAGTACGATTACATCGACCGCGTGGTCGAAGCCGGCCGCGTGATGCAGCTTGATGAGGCAACCTTGGCGCAGATGTCCGACATGCGCGCCGACAGCCTGGACCGCTTGCGCGCGCAAGAAGAGTCGGCGGCGTATGGCGCAGCCAAGATCGACCTCCCCGCTGCACGCGAATACGCCGACTTCGTGTGCGGTGAAGGTCACCAGATCGCCGATTGCACATGCCGTTACACCGGTTACTACGCACGCCGTTTCCCCCGTGGCCTTCAGCAGCATGGACGCATCCTGCGCTCTAAGCGCTACCAGGTGATGGAAGCGAGTGAGGCCACCTTCTGCGGGTCTCACCGCATCTACTTGGCAATCAAGATTCCAGGCGAGTTCGGTTACAAGATTGACGTCCCCGAAGGGTTCCGCGCAGTGCGCAGCAGCGACCCTGCGCTGCAGGCAGACCTTAGTTACTCCCTTACGCTGGATGAGTTCGAAAAGCAGCGCAAGGCCCTGCTGCGCACCCTGCTCGGCTGGTGCAACAGCCTGCCTGAGTTTGACGTACACAACTTTAATCGTCCCTCTGTCCCGGTGTTCAGCGCGCGCGAACACTCCGCCGACACCCGCGAGTATGCGGAAACCCCGTACTTCGCATATGGCTTTGACATCAGCCATGACCGCATTGCCAAAAAGCTCGAGGGCGGTCACCATGTTTATGCAACCAAGGCGAAGCTCTATGGCTACACGCTGGCGTGCGACGCGAAGGGCCGTCCCACCATCATGCGCATGGAAGGATCGTTTGTGGAAGGCGTGCTGTGGCATGGTCTCACTCGGGGCGAGGTCCAGACGCTGGACAAAGCGAATGGCGTGCAGTACGGCACCTATGCAAAAGCCGGCGTTACGGTGAAGATTGAGGGCGAACCCGCTGCGAGGGAAAAGAACGCATTCGTGTACATCTCTCGGCGAACCCCGCTTTCTGCAGTTACGAAAGACATCGAAGCGTTTGGCGCGATGCGCGACGAAGCCATCGCCCTGAAAATGGAGCGCACCACCGTGGCTCGCATCGACGCAATTCTGCGCGCAAGCGGCTGCCCCTGCGTGCAGCCCGAAGCCCCTGCGGCAGAAATCGCAGCCCTGGGAATCAGGGAGCTCACGCCCGAGCAAACCATGAAGTGCATGCTGTTCGTGTGCCCGAAGTGCTTTAAGCCCTTGGGCGAATGCGAATGCGGCAAGCGCCCTGATCACCTGGTAGCGATCGACCACGAGCTGCAGCCCCATGTGCGCATACTGAACGATAAGGGTTATAAAACGCAGTTCTGCTGTGCCGGGCATGCAGACAGCGGTTGCCACGGTTACCTGAGCTTCGGACGCCGCTTCCGCGCACTAGAAGAGATATGCGGCGGTCAGCTGCCCAACGAGTCTCTTACGGAGGCGCCGCAACGCATTCGCAGCACGCGCCATGTAGCGCTGAACCTGCCCGGCGCCCCCGAAAGCTATGACGTGTACCTGGACAACAGGGGTTACGTCATTCGCTTTGAGCCGCGCCGCGGTGTGAGGCGTGAACAGTTCGTGCAAGACAAGCCCGCTATGTTGAGCGCATTGCTGCAGTGGTGCGAGTCTCTCCCGCAGCGCGAATAGCCTGCAAGCCGTCTGAACTGATAAGAATCGCCAAGCGCGTGGGTCGATGTTCGAATCCTGACCCGCGACTTCCGAGCCCCCTTCTAGTCCCAAGCCCCGATCCTAAAGCCCTCAGCCCTGCCCCTCAATGCGCCCTTGAGCGTGCGCATGCGGCGTCTATGAAGTTCCTCCAGCGCTTCGGGGCGTTCTCGACGATGAAGTCGATGACGGTGGCGAGCTCGCCCTAGTCGAGCCCGCGCCGACGCACTCTCTTGAGGTCGCACGAGAATGACGGCGCGAACGCCGCCCTGAGCCGCACGCTCACGCCGTCGCCTAGGACTTCGCCGGCATGGCGGCCCAGATGGCGGACTCTGGGGCGATTACGCCGCAGGTGCCCGCAGCGATGGCCGGTGGCACCGTAGCGGTGTCGGCTTAATACCCGCGGCGTTAGCTTTTTGGAGCGCAGTGCCTTGTTTCGGCAGGCACGGAAGCCTTCCTCTCGCTGCCGAAAGCAATCGTAAAAGTATCGCGGCCCTTGGGCGGTGTCGGGGTTCCGTGCGAACGTGCGGGGAATTAGTGAAGCAGGGCGGGACAGTTGGCTTGGATGTCGTAGCCGCAGTAGCTAGGCACAGGTAGGTGATTTTCGCGTATGTAGAAAAATTTAGGCTAGATAGACTACAAATGTGGAATCAAAACGAATCAGTGAATTCAACAAATATGGAAAGAAAGTGAAGGGGGGATCCATTAAAACCGAGATTCTACAAAAGTGCAGGTAGAAGGGCGTGTCTTTATTGGCTAAAAAACAGCCGGTGATTCTCCGGTGATTCCCTGATGATTCCTGATAAAAAAAGGTCAGGCACTAGGTGCCTGACCTGCAAACTTCTGGTCGGGACGACTGGATTCGAACCAGCGACCCCTTGACCCCCAGTCAAGTGCGCTACCAAGCTGCGCCACGTCCCGAAGCTTTTGTTTGTTGCTCTGCTCTCGCTCGCAACAGGGAGTATAGTAACCCGAAACTTTGTCCTTGTGCAAGAACTTTTTTACAAATTTTGAAGCAAGTCTAAAATTGTATCTGCGAGCTGGGGTTTTGTTAGAACGGGAAGTTCTTGCGTGCCCGCTGTACTCACAATCCAGGCCTTGTTGGTATCGGTCCCAAAGCCCGAATCGGCGCGCGAGACATCGTTGGCGATAATGGCATCGCAACCCTTGCGCACGAGTTTGCGCTGCGCGTACTCCACGACGTTATCGGTCTCGGCCGCAAAGCCGATCACACGGCGATCGCCCTTTTGGCGTGAGAGTTCGGCCAGGATGTCAACGGTCTCGACGAGCTCAATTCGATCCAGGCGCTCGTTGGCCTTTTTGAGTTTATGGTCCGCCGGGGCCGCAGGCGTGTAGTCGGCGACGGCGGCGGCACAAATGGCCGCGTCGGCCGTCTGGAAGGCGCTCAGCGCAGCCTGGAGCATTTCCGCTGCGGTTTGTACGCGCACGCACGCTACACCGCGGGGAACGTCGAGCGATGTCGGTCCCAGCAAGAGCGTGACGGTGGCACCGCGGCGCGCGGCCTCCCCCGCCAGGGCGATGCCCATCTTGCCCGATGACCGGTTGCCAATGAAGCGTACGGGGTCGATCGGCTCGTGCGTGGGGCCGGCGGTGATTACGATGCGCTTGCCCACAAGGTCCTGAGGAGCGGGGTCGAGCAGCTTGCAGACGGCCTCGACGATGTCCTCGGGCTCGCTCATGCGTCCCGTGTCCACATCGCCGCAGGCAAGGTAGCCGCTACCCGGACCCACAACGTGGACACCGCGCTCGCGCAGCGTGGTCATGTTGGCCTGCGTGGCCGGCGCCTTCCACATGCCATTGTTCATGGCCGGCGCGACCACGATAGGACGCGGCGTGGCAAGCAGCGTGGTGGAGATGAGGTCATCGGCGATGCCGTTGGCCATCTTGGCGATGATATTGGCCGTCGCGGGCGCCACGACCACCAAGTCGGGCTCCTGCGCCAGCGAGATATGGTGGATGGGGTCGGAGGGGTCGTCGAACAGACCCACGGCGACCGGCTCGCCCGTGAGCGCGCGAAAAGTGAGCGGGCCCACAAACTCCGTGGCATGCTCGCTCATAACGACCTTGACGCGTGCGCCGCGCTTTTGCAGCAGGCGCACGATATTGCACGACTTATAGGCGGCGATCCCGCCGGTAATGCCCAGCAGGATCGTTTTTCCCTCAAGTTGCATTGAATTGTCGGGTGCCGTCGTCATTGTTAGGCTTCCTTGTTGGAGAGCACGAGCAGGCGGTGGCAGTACGGGCAGTGCGTGATCTCACTACCGTCGTGGTTGAGGTCGCTCATGGACGACGCCTGCAGCGCGGTGTGGCAGACCGTGGGGATGTTGCCCTTGATGGTCTCGACGGCCAGGCCACGGAACTGCTTGAGTAGACGCTCGTAGTCGGTGAGCACGTCGGTCGGCAGCGTGGCGGCAAGCGCGGTGCGCTCCTTGTTGGCGGCATCAATCTGGGCCTGCAGGTCGGCGGCCTTGGCACGGGCGGCCTTGGTGTCGGCCTTTACGCCCTCCTCGAATTTGGCGATGATGGCCTGCGCGCGAGCCTCGCGGTCGAGCGCCTCCTTGTGGGCGACAACGACATCCTTGCGGGTGTGCTCAATCTTGTCCAGGCGCTTGGCCAGGGTGGCGAGCTCGTTTTCCAGATCCTGGACCTCGCGGTAGTCAGAGCCGTCGACGTGGCGTTTCTTGGCGGCCTCGATGGCGTTGTTGGTCTGGATCTCGGTGGTGTTGAGATCGTCCAGCTCAATGTCGAGGTCCTTGCGCTGAGCATAGAGCTTGGTCATTTCGGACTTAAGCTTTACATAGGTTTTGCGCTTTGAGGCGAGCTCCTTGAGCTCCGGCATATTGGCAAGTTCGCTCTTGTTGCGGGCGAGCTCCAAATCGATCTGTTGCAGCTTGAGTAGCGTAGCGCCGGCGCTCATAAGTTCTCTCCTTTTGTCACAGTCCACCATTGGCAAGGGTTCAGTATTTTAATCGCATGACGGGGGTCGACCCCGGCGTCAACCGCAGAGTTCATCAAGATATCCACGAACGGCTCCTCGGAGCGGTCGTGGCCGAGCAAGATCACGCTCAGCCCGCGCAAGGCAAGATCTTGCGCCACGTGATAGCCCGCCTCGCCCGTCACGATGACATCCGCACCGGCGGCGATGGCAAGCTCGCCAAAGTCGCCGAGGGAGCCGCCCAGAATGGCGACGGTGCGGCACGGGCGCTCGGCATCGCCCCATACGCGTGGGTCGCTGCCAAAGGCCGTGGCAGCACGGGCGGCAAGATCGCGCAGCGTGTACGGGTCGTTGAGTGTTGCAAGCGCGCCCAGGCCGGTCGACTCGGGGTCGTCCACGTGCTCCAGCGAGCTATCGGGCACGGCGTCCAACAGCTTACTTAGGCAGATGCGTACCTCGTGCGAGCGGTCCAGGTTGGTGTGGAGCGAGATAATGCTCACCCCGCAGCGGGCCGCCTCGTAGAGCGCCGCGCTGCATTGGGGGCGCGTTGCGCTGGGCGGGCAAAACGACTCGGGCGCCTTGATGTAGACGGGATGATGCGTGAGCAACACGTTGGCTCCGGCTTCCAAGGCGCGCTGCACGTTGTCCCTGGTAGCGTCAAGCGCGCAGGCAACGCCGCGGATCTCGTCGTCGGGGTCGCCAACGGATAAGCCTACGTGGTCCCAGGGCTCGGCGTTCGTCTTGGGATAGCGTGCCAGCAGGGCGCGCTCGAGCTCGGCGACGATCATGCGGCACCTACGATCGAGAGCAGCGTCTGGGCAAAGTCGTCCAGATCGCTCGGATTCACGCGGTCATCGAAGGAGATGCGCAGTGCGCCCAGCGCCTGCTCGCGACCAATGCCCATGGCGCTGAGCACGTGGCTCGGGTCCATGCTGCCGCTCGAGCAAGCCGATCCGGCCGACACCTCAAAACCGGCGGCGTCAAGCTTGATGATGAGCTCCTCGGAGTCCATGCCGTCAATATAGATCGATACCATGCCGGGCAGACGGTCGGCCTGCGTGTAGTCGCCCATGGTGGCGTGAATGCGCGGATGGGCCGTAAGCGTGGCGTAGAGCTTGTCGGAAAGGGCTTGCAGCTTCTCGCGCTCCTGAGCCACATGGGGCGCCAGAGACGAGGCGGCAGCCGCAAAGGCCAGCTGCGTGCGCAGGTCCTGCGTGCCGGCACGACGTCCGGCTTCCTGTCCTCCGCCAAAGATGCGGGGGCGCAGCGGCGTGCGGCTTTTTAGGTATAACGCGCCGGAGGCTACGGGGCCGCCAATCTTGTGTGCTGCAACGGTCATGGCATCGACGCCCAGCTCGTTGACATCGAGCGGAATATGCAGATAGCCCTGGATGGCATCGGTGTGGAACAGGGCACCCGCGGTGTGCGCAGCCGCGGCAAGCTCGCGGATAGGCTGTACCACACCGGTCTCGTTGTTGGCGGCCATGATGCTCACGAGCGCGACGCCGTCGCCCAACAAGTCGCTCAGCGCGGCAGGCTCGATGTAGCCCGCACGGCAGGGCTGCACCAGGTCGACGGTAAAGCCCGCGGCTCGCAGCAGCGATAGGTTGTCCAGGATCGAATCGTGCTCGATCGCAGACACGATCACGCGCTCGCGCTTACGATCGCGCTGACGAGCACCCTCGGCAAGTCCGAGGAGTGCCAGCTGGTTGGCCTCGGTACCGCCGTTGGTTAGGACAATCTCGGACGGGCGAACGCGCGCGCCAAAGCTGCGGGCGATCTCGCGGCGTGCAACCTCCAGACGTGCGGCAGCCTTGCGGCCGAGCGAGTGCAGCGAGTTGGGGTTGACGCCTGCAAGCTCGCTTTCGTCGTACTCGCGCTGCGCAAGGAGCGCCTCGGCGCGCATGGGCGTCGAGGCGGCATAGTCAAGATTCACGGGTATGCGGTTTTGACCTGCGGTCATAAGGGTTTATGCCTCCTGTGCGGCCTCGTTGCCCAGCTTCTGCAGCAGCGCAACCTCGGCGGCGGGATCTTCGGACTTAAATACGGCGGAGCCGGCCACCAGGACATCGGCACCGGCCTTGACGACCTCGGCAATGTTTTTGGAAGAGATGCCGCCGTCGACCTCGATCATGGGCGACACACCGTGGCGCTCGCACATGGCCTTGAGCTCGTGGAGCTTATGCAGCGTGCCCGGGATAAAGCTCTGGCCGCCAAAGCCGGGGTTCACGCTCATGAGCAGCACCATGTCGACGACCTCGATGATGCTCTCGAGCACGCAGACGGGCGTGGCGGGGTTGAGCACCACGCCGGCCTTGACGCCGCGCTGCTGCAGATGCGTGAGCGTGCGGTGCAGGTGCGTGGAGGCCTCATAGTGCACGGTGATCATATCGGCGCCGGCATCGGCATACCAATCGACCGTCTCGTCGGGGTTCGACACCATCAGGTGCGCATCGACCGGCACCTTGGTGGAGCGCTTGACGGCCTTGAGGATATCGACGCCAAAGGTGAGATTGCCGGTAAAGTGTCCGTCCATGACGTCGAAGTGCACATAGTCGGCGCCGGCGATCTTGTCGAGCTCGCCCTTGAGGTTGGCCATGTCAGCCGAAAGGACGGACGGAGCGATTTTAATGGAACCCATGGTAGTAGCCTTTCTGCGCTAGTCGGTGAGTCCGTAGAACTCTTGAGAGGGGACGCGGTCGGTAAGGATCTCGAGCGCCCTATCCAAAGTAACACCGTTGTAGAGCGTTTGCTCCACGGCAAAGGTGAGCGGAATGTCTACGCCCAGCGAACGGGCGAGCTCGCTCACGCTGCGGGCGGCGACGGCGCCCTCGACCACCATATGCGTGCGCTCCTGGTACTCGTTGAGCGATACGCCGCGGGCAAACTCGTAGCCGAAGGTGCGGTTGCGCGAATGCTCGGAGGTGCAGGTGGCAATAAGGTCACCCATGCCGGCAAGACCCATACAGGTCATGGCCTGGCCGCCGCGGGCGTGTACCAGACGGCTGATCTCGGCCAGGCCGCGCGTCATGATAAGGGCGAGCGTGTTGTCGCCCGCGCCGGTACCGGCGGAGATGCCGCACACGATGGCGATGACGTTTTTCATGGCGCCGCAAACCTCGACGCCGGTCATGTCCTGCGACAGGTAGATGCGGAAGGCCGTGGATAGGAGCAGGTCCTTAAAGGTCTCCCCTACCTGCGAGTCTTTGCTGGCGATGACGGCGGCGGAAAGTCCGCCGCGGCATATCTCCTCGGCATGGTTGGGGCCCGAGAGCGCCGCCACACGCGCCTCGTTGCCGATCTCGCTGGCGATGACTTCGCTCATGAGCATGCCGGACTCGGGCTCGATGCCCTTGGTGAGGCAGAGCACCGGGGTGTCGGCGGCGATAAAGGGCGCCGCCCGATGGCACACGTCGCGCAGGTGCATGGAGGGCACGGCAAAGACGATCGCATCGGCACCGTCGAGCGCCTGGGCCAGGTCCGTGGTGGCGACAACGTTTTCCGGCAGCACGTAGTCCACCAGATAGCGCGGGTTGCGGTGCTCGCCGTTAATGCCGGCGGCCGTCTGCTCGCTATGGGCCCACATGGTCACGCGCTCGGCTCGTGCGGCGGCAAGGCCGGCGACGGCGGTTCCCCAGGAGCCGGAGCCAATCAGCGCAACATTCATGACTCTCTCCTACTTATCGTCGGGCTCGGTGACGCGCTTGGTAAACGAGAGCTTGGATTCCTTACCCGTCATGAGCTTTTTGATGTTCGCGCGATGGGCCCACACCACGGTGATGCCGATCATCGCCATGCAAAACTTGAGGCCCAGGCTGCTGTACGGAAAGACCGCGCAGGCGGCGATGGGAAGACCGATGGCCGCGGCAAGCGAGCCCACCGACACATACTTGGTGATGGCGACGGCCACGATAAACATGCCCAGCAGCGAAAGTCCGATGGGCCAGTACCAGGCGAGTATGACGCCCAGCCCCACGGCAATGCCCTTGCCGCCACGGAAGTTGAGGTAGGGCGAGAAGATGTGGCCCCACACCGCTGCCAGACAAATGACGCCGAGCATCCAGTCGCCGGCGGCACCGGGAGCCATGATGCTCACCGGGAAGCCATAGCCCACGCTCGCGATGAGCGGACGCGCGATAAGGACGCAGATGGCGCCCTTCAAGCAGTCGAGCAGCAGCGTGAGCGCGGCGACCTTGGGGCCGGCTACGCGCAGGGCGTTGGTGGTGCCGATGTTGCCGGAGCCCGCTTTGCGAATATCCGTGTGGTTGAACACGCGGCCCAGGATCAGGCCAAACGGAATCGCTCCGATAAAGAACGAGACCACGGCGCAGATGGCGGTCAGCAGAATCGGATTATGCATCCTTTTGCTCCTTCTTCCTAAAGAAGAGTCGAATGGGCGTGCCGGAAAAATCGAAGGTCGAGCGCATACGGTTCTCCACGTAGCGCTGGTAGGTGTCGTTGACCAGGTCGCTGTGGTTGACGAAGAACGTAAACGTCGGCGGGTTGACGCCCGTCTGGGTCACGTAGTGCATGCGCAGGCGGCGCTTGCCGTCCACTACGGTGTGGCCAAACTCGCGCAGGTCGGTGAGGAAGGTGTTGAGGCGCGAGGTGGTGATCTTTTGCGAGCGCGTCTTCTCGGCGGCGTCGATCATCGCCCAGATCTTCTCGACGCTACGGCCGGTCAGGGCCGAGATGCGCAGGTACTGGGCCCAGGGAGCCATGACGCCCAGACGGCGGTCGACGGTCTCCATGCAGGCCTCGCGCTTGCGGTCGTCGTCGAGCAGGTCCCACTTGTTGAGCAGTACGACGATGGCGCAGCCGCGTTCGATGGCCAAGCCCATGACCTTCTGGTCCTGCTCGGTAACGCCCACGGAGGCGTCGACGACGAGCAGTGCCACGTCAGCACGGTCGATGGCGCGCAGGCCGCGGACCATGGAGTAGTACTCGATGTTCTCGTACACGGTGCTCTTCTTGCGAATACCCGCGGTGTCGACCATGCGGTAGTGCTTGCCGTTGCGCTCAACGACGGTGTCGATGGCGTCGCGCGTGGTGCCGGCGATGTTGGACACGATAGAGCGGTCGGCACCCAGGATGCGGTTGAACAATGAGGACTTACCGGCATTGGGGCGGCCGATGATGGCGACGTTCAGCGCGTCGGGGAACTCGTCGGCGAACTCGTCCTCCTCCTCGGGCAACAGGGCAACGATGTCGTCGAGCAGGTCGCCCGTGCCGTGGCCGTGCAGGGCCGAGAGTGGCGTTGGCTCGCCGATGCCGAGCGAATAAAACTCCCAGATGCTGTCGTTTTCGCGATCGGGGTTGTCGAGCTTGTTCACCAGCAGAAAGACCGGCTTGTCGCAGCGCTTGAGCATGCGGGCGACCGACTCATCCTCCTCGGTGACGCCGGTGCGACCGTCGACCACAAACAGAATGACGGCGGCTTCCTCGGCGGCGGCGAGGGCCTGGTCGCGGATGGACGTGGCAAAGACGTCATCGCTCTTGAGCGGCTCGATGCCACCCGTGTCGACGATGGTGAACTCGCGGCCGTTCCAATCGGCCGTGTGGTAGGAGCGGTCGCGCGTTACGCCGCGGGACTCATGGACGATGGCGTCCGAGGTCTGGGCCAGGCGGTTAACGAGCGTGGACTTGCCCACGTTGGGGCGTCCGACGACGGCGACGATAGGTTTCATCTGCACTCCTTTAATGGGTAGGGTCAGCGGAATTAGTAGAGCCTGCGAGCACAATGCCAAGGATATGCTCCAGGGTATCGAGCAGCTCATGCGGCATGGTCGACACCACATGAACCTCGGCGCCGCGAGCTTCAAGGCTTGCGAGTAAATCGTCACGATGATACTCGTCAAGCGTCATGCCGTCAGCGTTGAACATGACCTTAGGCACAAAGAGCATAACCCCCGAGAGGTCCTGCGGCAGCTGCTCCAGAATGTCGCAGGCGACGATGAGGCCGGTCACGTCCACGTTGCCGCCAAAGTAACGGTTTTCGATAGCGGTGACGGTGCCGGCAAGGCCCCGTGGCGACTCCACAAAGCGCGCCACGGTGTCGCGCGCGCTGGCGCCGGAGAGGCACAGGAGGCGCTGGTTGCGCCCGGCGATTGCCTCGCGGACGCGGGCCAGACGCTCGGCGTCGGCGGCAAGCACGTCGTCGGTCTCGTCCAGATACGAGCGGATCATACCGATGCCGTCGTAATACTGCGGGTAGCCGTCGTAAAAATCGGCCTGGGGTGGCTCGATGCCGGCGTCCAGATAGAACTCGTCGCTCATCTGGAAGGTGTGGCGGCCAAAGCGCTTGTAGGCACGATCCTGGAAGGGACGGATCATGGCAATGGTTTCGCGCGCGAGCTCAGGTTTGTCGCTGTATGACCAGGTAAAGCGCCTCTGGTGCTTGGTAAAGCCCAGTGGCACAATGCCCAGGCTCGTGATCTGTTCGTGCTCCTCGCAAAAGCGTAGGGTCTTTTGCAGCTCCTCGCCGTCGTTCATGCCGGGACACAGCACAATCTGCGCGTGGATCTCGATGCCGGCGGCCATGATGGCCTCGAGCACGTCCATGCCGCGCTGGGCGTTGCGGCCCATCATGCGGCGGCGGACATCGGGGCTCACGGCATGGACCGACACGTTCATGGGGCTCATGTTGCGGTCGATGACGTTTTGCACGTCCTCGTCGGAAAGGTTCGTGAGCGTGACAAAGTTGCCCTGTAAAAAGCTCAAGCGGTAATCATCGTCACGAATGTAGAGCGTGGAGCGGCCGCCCTTGGGCAGCATGGTCATAAAGCAGAACACGCAGGCGTTCACACAGGTACGCATGCCGTCAAAGATAGGGCCATCGAACTCCAAGCCCCAGTCCTCGCCGGGAAAACGGTCGAGTTCAACGGGGGTGACGGTGTTGTCGCGCGGGTCGAGAACCTCTAGGTCGACGGTGTCCTCGTCGGCCTCCCAGAGCCACACGATCATGTCGGTCAGCTGCTCGCCGTTGACCGTGAGCACGCGCATGCCCGGCTCGATACCCACATCCCATGCGGGCGATTCCGGACGCACGTTCTTTACGAGCGCACCCTCACCCGGCTCGGGGTCGCGGCTGCGCCCGTAATCGGCCACCTCGGCGGCGTATGCGGGTACGGTCTGGTCCATGATTAGCGACAAAGCTCCTTGATGCGCGCAACGGCGCGTTCGATGTGTTCTTGCGGAGTTGAGGCTCCGGCGGTGATGCCGATGCGGCGCGCGTTGGCAAACCATGCGGCCTCAAGCTCGGAGGCTTCCTCGATGTGATGGGTGTGCTCGCAGACATTGGCACAAATCTGTGCCAGGCGGCGCGTATTGCCCGAATTTTTGCCGCCCACGACGACCATGCAATCACAGCGGTTGGCAAGTGCAGCGGCCGCCTGCTGGCGCTCGCTCGTGGCAGCGCAGATGGTGTTGATCACACGCAGCTCCTGCACGCGCGGGGTGATGGAGGCCACTACCTCGGCCAGGTTCTGCGCGGTTTGGGTGGTCTGCACAACCAGGCCCACCTTGCCCTTGAGCGGCAGCGCGTCTGCATCGGCGGCGCAACTCACGACCTGCGCGTCATCGCCGGCGTGGCCCAGGATGCCCTCAACCTCGGGGTGGCCCGGCTCGCCCACGACAATCACACAATAGCCCTCGCGCACCAGGCGCTCAGCCGCCAAATGAACCTTCTTCACGTAGGGGCAGGTGGCATCGACCACGGTAAGGCCGCGCTCGCGAGCGGCGTCGATGACCTGCGGCACCACGCCGTGGGCGCGAATAACCACGGTGCCCGATGCGGCGTCGTCCAGGGTGTCTGCCAGACCAACGCCTGCCTCGGCGAGCTCGCGCACCACGATGGGGTTATGGATGAGCGGGCCCAGGGTGTGGACCTGAGCGCTCTCCCCTGCCTGCGGCGCGGCGGCCAGTGCCATATCGAGTGCACGCTGCACGCCGTAGCAGGTGCCGGCATGCGCTGCGATTTCGATGGTGGGGGCGGCGGCCTGGTCGGACGCGGTCGCGGCGGTATTCATGACTTCCTCGCCCATGGCTAGAACCTGCCAGGGTGCTCGGCGCACAGGTCGTCGCGCATGGCGTAGACGCGGCTCATGGCCTCGGACTCAAACCATGCCAGGCGCTCCTTGCGCTTGAGCTCGGCCGGTGCATCGGATAGCGAGATGGCCTTGCCGGCACGGATCCAGCACTTTTTGGGGCGCATGAGCTTTTTGCCCGCAGGCGTGATATCGGACCAGCCGCAGATGGCAAGCGGGTTGACGGGTGCCTTGCCCATCTGGGCAATGAGCGCAAAGCCGCCGTGGACCTCGGGCTTAATCTCGCGCGAGCGGATGCGCGTGCCCTCGGGGAAGATCAGGACGTCCTCGCCGCGCTGCAGCGCATGCTGGGCGGCACGCAGGCACTTCATGTCGGCGGTGCCGCGCTCGACGGGAATGCCGCCCACGCGGCTAAAGGTCCAGCGCACGATCCTGCTCTTGGCAAACTCGGACTTAAAAATGGGGCGAATGCGGCGGCCGCCAAAAAACAGCGCCGTCTCTACAGCCAGGAGCTCGGCCATCGAGGTGTGGTTGCAGATGACCACGCTGCCGCGGCCTTCCTGGCGCTCAAACAGCAGGTCGCTGTCCTCTACCTTCCAGCGCCACATGAGCTTGGAGAAGACCCACAGGATTGCCATGACCACGAAGACGGTGCCGCGGATGAGCACGGGGAACTCGGCATAAGGCGCGTTGTAGTAATCCTCGGGCGTCTGCTTAAACAGGCGCATGAGCTACCTCCTTTGGTTGATGAGGTCCTCGATTATCGAGACGACCTCGTCGATGGTATGTGCGGTGGAGTCGACGTGCACCGCGTCCTCGGCGGGCACGAGCGGCGCGACCTCACGGCTGCTGTCGAGCTTGTCGCGCTGCTTGAGGGCGTCGAGCGTCTCGTCGACCTCGGCCTCGAGCTGCTCTTCGGTGAGCGGCTGGGCGTCGTTTTGGTGGCGCTGCAGCACGCGGCGACGGGCGCGCTCGCGCGGGTCGGCGGTCAGAAAGACCTTGACCTGCGCGTTGGGGAACACGACGGTGCCGATGTCGCGACCCTCGGCCACGATATCGCGGTCCTCGGCGGCGCGACGCTGATGGATGAGCATGGCCGCGCGTACGCCCGGGTAGGCCGAGACCTTGGACACGGTAGCGTCGACCTGCGGGGTGCGAATGGCAGCCGAGGCGTCCGCGCCGTCGATGGTCAGGCGCGTGTCCTCGCCGGTGCCGTTGGTAAAGCGGATCTCGATCTGTTCGGCGAGGGCGTCGATGGCCGCCTCGTCGTCCAGATCGATGCCGCGGTCGAGCGCGGCGAAGGTGACGGCGCGATACATGGCGCCCGTGTCGAGCTTGTTAAAGCCCAGCTGGCGGGCGATCTCCTTGGCGATGGTGGACTTGCCGGAACCGGCGGGGCCGTCGATGGCGACGATCATGCAATGCTTCCTTTCGGTGGTTGACGTGCTGGTATGGGACGCGGGCGCTGCGGCTTGGCGGACTGGCTAGCCCGTGTAGCGCTCGCGGTAGGTGTTGCGCTTGGGCGCGGAGCCGTGGCTGCCGTGATGGCGCGTGCGGGTCGCGGTGTTGGTCGCCGGCGCAGCGCCGCGCTTGGAGCTGGCCTGCTTGGGCGGGATGCCGCCGGCCTTGAGGATCTGCACCTCGCGGTCGGTGAGCTCGCGCCACGAGCCCTTGGCTACGTCCTTGAGCTCCAGGCCGGCAAAGTTGCAGCGGTGCAGGCGGATCACCGGGTGGTGGATCTTGCTCAGCATGCGCTTGACCTGGTTCTTGCGCCCCTCGCGGATGATGACCTCCACGGCGGTTGTGCCGGGCTTCACACCCTGCGGAGCCACCGCCTCGGCCTCGCGCGCGGTAATGACGCGGCAGATCGCCGGCTGGCACAGGCCGTCGTCGAGCTCGATGCCGCGGCGCAGCGGTTCCAAGTCGCGATCGGTCAGGTGGCCGTCCACGAGCGCCTGATAGGTCTTGTAGACGTGCTTGCTGGGGTGCAGCAGGTCCTGCGACAGGTCACCGTCGGTGGTAAAGAGCAAAAGGCCCGTGGTGTCGCGGTCCAGGCGGCCCACCGGGAAGAGCCCCGGAAAACGGTCGCGCGGGACAAGGTCGGCCACGCAGGGGCGCTCCTGCGGATCGCTCATGGTGGTGAGATAGCCGGTCGGCTTGTAGAGCATCAGGTACACGGCGCCCTGGTTGAGCTTGACGGGCATGCCGTCAACCTCGATATGGTCGCGGTCCACATCGACCTTGGTGCCCAGTTCGGTCGCGACCTGGCCGTTGACAGTCACGCGGCCGGCGGTCATCAGGTCCTCCGAGCCGCGGCGGCTCGCCACGCCCGCGCGCGCCAAAAAGCGCTGCAGGCGCATGGTGTGCGGGTAGACGGGCTGGGGGTCGATCGCGGGCGCGCCCGTGGCGCCAGCGGTACGCGTCTCCCCTGCCTCGTTAGTCCTCGTCATGCGTATCCTCCGCAGCATCGTCGGTGGCAAGTGTTTCCTCGCCACCGACTGCCTCGACATCCTCAACATCGGTATCCAGCAGCTCGCGCTCTTCGTCTAGGTCCTCGACCTGCTCCTCGAGCGTAGACTGAATGCTGCGGCCGCTCAGGCGCTCGCGGATAAATTGGCGCGACTGCTCGTCGGGGGCAAACTGCTCCAGATCGGGAAGGTCGCGGGTGGACCGCAGACCGAACTTCTCCAAAAAGGCGTTGGTCGTGCCGTAAATGATGGCCTGACCGCGCTGGGGGTCGCGACCGAGCTCGCGCACCAGACCCTTGTCAACGAGCGACGCGATGACGCCGTCGGAGTTGACGCCGCGGATGCCCTTGACCACCTCGCGCGTAACGGGCTGGTGGTAGGCGATCACAGCAAGAGTCTCGAGTGCCGCCTGCGACAGCTTTTGCGTATCCCAGCTCAGCACATAGGACTCGACCACATCGTGGTAGGCAGGATGCGTAAACAGGCGCCAGCCGCCGGCGACCTCGCGCAGCTGAAAGCCGCGATTGGCCTCCTCGTACTCAACTTTGAGCTCGGCCAAAAGTGACGCACACTCGCCCGGGGCGATATCCAGCGCATCTGCCAGCGCGGGCGCACTGACGGGATCGCTCGAAACCAGCAACAGCGCCTCGAGGGCGCCCTTGAGGCTGTTTGCCTCTAGCGTAGAAAGGGTTGACATAGTTGCCGCTCCTATTCGGTGAGCTCGGGGCCCTCGCCGGGCACGTAGGCCTCGGCGCCCTCGACGCGGTTGATGCGGATGGTTCCAAAGATCTCGTCCTGGCTCAGGGTGAGCGAGCCTCGCTTGGCGAGCTCCAGCATGGCCAGGAAGGTGACGACGAGCTGCTCGGTGGTGGCGTCGCCGTCCAGCAGCTCGCGGAAGGTGCAAGTTTGGTGTGCCATGGTAAAGCGGTCGACCGAGGCCACCGTCAGGTCGAGCGGCACGCGATGCGGAGCCACGTGCTCGGCCTCCAGCAGGAAGGTCTGGCGCTTGCCGTCCAGGTCGGCGCAGATGACGGCGAGGCCGCGCAGGGTAATGCCGGCCAGGTAGTCGGGCATAAGGCCCAAAAACTCGGGATCGGGGCCGGCCACACGCGGATGCATGCGGCTTTCGGCCTGCATGCGCGCGCCAAGGGCCGCCGCCGCGCCCTTAAACTGCTTGTAGGCGATCAGGCGCTGGATCAGGACCTCGCGCAGGGCGTCGCCGTCGAGTGCGCTGAGCTCTTCGAGGTCTTCGTCAATCTCGTCATCGTCGTCGGCTTTGTGCGGGGCCTCCTGGGGCACCAGCGAGGCGGCCTTGATGTCCAAAAGGGTTGCCGCAACCAGCAAAAAGTCGCTCGCCACGTCCAGGTCCAGCGCCTCAATACGCTCGACCTCGGCCAGGTACTGCTCGGCCACCTCGCTGATAGAGATGGCGCCGATATCAACTTTTTGGCGGGTTACCAGCTGCAGCAGCAGGTCGAACGGTCCGCTGTAGACCTGCGTCGACACGCGATACGACATCTTCGACCTCCTTTGACGGCGCCTTCGCGGCGCGGTTTGGGTGCATGTTGCGACCGTTTTGCACGGTCGACCTGTAAGTTTACCTTAGATGCCGGCGATTGCGAAGTTAAGCAGCTGCCCAGCGAGCGGATACACGGTAACGTCGAAATAGCGGCCGATCACATCGATGCCGGTCCACATGGGCAGCAGATACAGCACGATGATAAGAATCGGCATGGCGTATTGCTGCAGTTGGTAGTAATTGGTGAGCGCCTTGCCTTTGAGAAACGGCACGATGATAGACGAGCCGTCAAGCGGCGGAATCGGGATGAGGTTAAAGAACGCAAGCGACAGGTTGACCACGATAAAGGTGGCGCCGAAGTTCATGATTTGGGACGCTACGGCAAAGGACATACTGGTGTAGAGGTTGCCGTATGCTGCGTGCATGATGGCGGCCGCAAGGCACGCCAGTGCGATGTTCGATGCGGGGCCTGCCGCGCTCACCAAGACCTCGTCGCGCTTGGGGTGCTTGAGGTAGACCGGCACGGGCTTGGCGAAGGCGAACACCGGGCCGCCGGCGGCGAGCATGAGCAGCGGTAGGATGATGGTGCCAAACGGGTCGATATGGTTGAGCGGGTTGAGCGAGACGCGGCCGCGCGAACGGGCCGTTTTGTCGCCGAGCGCCCAGGCCGCGGCGGCGTGCGCGCTCTCGTGGATCACGATGCCCACGATGACGGCGACGGCGCTCGCGAGCAGGTTCATGAGGTAGCTACTGGACATGGCACTCCCCTAGCGGACGCGGCGCGAGGCGCGCGTGAGCAGGTAGTCGGCCACAAACAGGATGACGGCCACGATGGCGTAATCCAGGCGGAACACACCGCCAAAGGGCGATGTGATGACGCCGTAGCCGGCGATGGCGCTCGGCAGCGCGCGCGAAAGCTCAACGACAAAGCCCACAATCTGCAGCTTGGCGGTAAGGCCGCTAAAGCACAGCAGCACGGTCATCACGCTCATAAAGATGCCGCAGATGCGGCACGCGATGGCGATGATGCTCATCGCCACGGCAGCGGCCTTACGAGAGTTCACGCGCGGTCTCCTCTTCGATTTGGGTGGAAAGCTCCAGCCATTCGTCCTCGAGCTTGGGCAGCTCTTGCTTAAGCCCGTTATATTCCCCCAGCGCGGCGTTGAACTTATCCTGATCGGCATAAAGCTCTTCGCTCGCCATCAATTCCATAAGCTCGTCATAGCGGGCGCGCTTTTTGTCCAGCTCGGCCTCGATCTTCTTGAGCTGGTTGCGCACGCCCTTGAGCTTTTTGTTGAGCGCGGCGCGGGCCTGGGCCTCGGCACGCTTTTGCTCCTTGGTCTTTTTGCCCTCGGCCGGCTTAGGCGCTGCTGCGGGGGTATCGGCCTGGGCGGCGCTGGCTTTGGTGGGCTTGGTCGCGGAAGGCGTGCTCTCCCCTGCCGCCTCGGCGGCGGCGCGGGCTGCGAGGTCCTCGCGCTTGTAGAGGTAGTAGTCGTAGTCGCCGTCATAGACCGTGACCTTGCCATCGCGGATATCGATTACGCGGTTGGCCACGGCTCGCACCAGGTGCTCGTCGTGACTGATCAGAACAATGGTGCCGGGGAAGTTTTGCAGGGCGTTCTCGAGCATGTCCACCGAGTCGATGTCCAAGTGGTTGGTGGGCTCGTCCAGGCACAGAAGTGCCTCGGGGGCCACGAGCATCTTAGCCAGGGCCAGACGCGCCTTTTCGCCGCCGGAAAGAACGCGGACCTGCTTTTCGATAGAATCGTTGTCGCTAAACAGGAAGGCGCCCAGCAGGCTGCGCTGCTGCGGCACGGTCCACTTGGGCGTAACGGTGTCGATTTCTTGCAGGACGGTGTTGGACTCGGTCATGCCTTCGAGCGCGTGCTGGGCGTAATAGGCCACGCCCACGTTGGTACCGAGGTCGCGCGTGCCGGTAGTGGGCGGCTCCAGGCCGGCGATGATCTTCATGAGGGTGGACTTGCCGGCGCCGTTGGGGCCGACGAGCGCCACGTGCTCGCCGCGATAGAGCTTGAGGTCGATATCGCTATAGATGTGCTTGTTGCCGTAGGACTTGGACACGCCCTCCAGGCCCACGACCATGTCGCCCGAGCGCGGCGGGTCGGGGAACTTAAAGTCGATGTGCTTGTGGCCCTCGGGCAGGATGACGAGCTCCTTTTTGATCTGCTCGATCTTGCGGATGCGCTCCTGCGCCTGGGCGGCCTTGGTGGGCTTGTAGCGGAACTTGTCGACGAAGACCTGCATGTGGGCGATGTCGCGCTCCTGGGCGGCACGCTTGGCGCGCATCTGCTCCAGGTTGTCCTCGCGCTGCTTGAGGTAGCTGCTGTAATTGCCGGTGTAGGTGGTCACGCGGCGGTTCTCGAGCGCGGCGACGTGGTCGACGCAGGCGTCCATAAAGGCGCGGTCGTGGCTGACGATGAGCACGGCGCCGTCGTAGTTGGCGATAAAGCCGCGCAACCACTGGACGCTTTCGAGGTCCAGGTGGTTGGTGGGCTCGTCCAGAAGCAGCAGGTCGGGATGACGCAGGAAGAGCTTGGCCAGCGCGATGCGCATCTGCCAGCCGCCCGAGAACTCGGAACACGGGCGCTCAAAGTCGGTGACCTTAAAGCCCAGACCGGACAGGATCTTACGGGCATTGCTTTCGAGCTCGTAGCCGCCCAAGTGCTCAAAGCGGTCCTGGACCTGGCCGTACTCGTTAAGGAGCGCGTCGACGTCCTTGCCCTGCTCAGAGAGCTCGGTGATCTGGGCCTGCAGCTCGTTGGCGCGCTCACCCATGCGGCGGATTTCCTTGGCGGCGGCCATGACCTCGGCGAGGATGGTCGTATCCTTGTGCTCCAGGTTGGTTTCCTGCTCGAGGTAGCCCACCTGACAGTCCTTGGAGTACTGGACCTGGCCGGCGTCGGGGCTGTCGATACCCATGATGATTTTGAGCATGGTGGTTTTGCCGGCGCCGTTGGGTCCCACGAGCGCAAAGCGTTCGCCGGGGTTGATCTGAAAGGACGCGCCGCTAAAGAGGACGCGCGCGCCGAAGCTTTTTTCGATCTTGTCGACCAGGAGGATCATGGTGCCGCCTTTGACCTTGTGTGCCTATATGAAAAAAGGCCCCAACTTGCGTTGGAGCCTCATTCAATGCTCGGGTGGAGACGAGGGGGATCGAACCCCTGACCTCTTGACTGCCAGTCAAGCGCTCTCCCAGCTGAGCTACGCCCCCGTGCGAAGAAATACTATACGGGAACTCCCCCGCCGATGCAAGGACAATTTCGGAAAAATCTTTCGGCGGCAGCGTCGAGGGCAGCCGGCCCGGATGCATGGAGGTGGACAAACAAACTGAATTGCGGGCAGGTAATGTTGTCATCGAGCAGAAACCGGCCAGTGTTTATACATTTGGCTGTTGCGGATAGTTGCGGATAGCCAGAAGAAACACGAGGATTCTAGAAGGGAAAGCTAAAACGAAAGCGGTTCCCCTGATTAACTGAATATCAGAGAAACCGCTGGTAGATAGTGGTGGGCCCTCCGGGATTCGAACCCAGAACCCAGGGATTATGAGTCCCCTGCGCTAACCGTTGCGCCAAGAGCCCTTATAAAGTAGCTGTCGCGGTTAGGGTTGAAGAACAACTTCCAACGTTTTGAACTACGACGTGAAATACTACCATGCACGCGGCACCCGTTCAACGCACGATCTTGTCGACCAGGAGGATCATGGTGCCGCCTTTGACCTTGTGTGCCTATATGAAAAAAGGCCCCAACTTGCGTTGGAGCCTCATTCAATGCTCGGGTGGAGACGAGG